>JANYIT010000196.1 GCA_025358725.1 Chamaesiphon sp. GL140_3_metabinner_129_sub | reverse complement strand
TATAAGAATGCCTACGATTGAAATCGTGGCTAATGTTGCCAAGTCCGCCTTCGCGGACTGATAAACTAGTCCGCGAAGGCGGACTTTGTATCACGAGCGGCGGTTTTAACCGCTGGAGTTGTAGGTAGCAACTTGGGTTAGATAAGGTTATTCAGATGTGAGTATAGTCAGCATATTTTAAAGATCGTTAAACCACTGATCTAAGCCAAAACCCATACTGCGGGTGAGATTCAAATTTGAGGCTAATTGAAAAGCTGCATCTCTGCCAACGCTAGTTTCCATCACCGATGAAAAAACAACATCAAGCTGCTGCTGAGTAATGAATGCTGCTAATCGCCACGGAAACCCCGCAATTCCAGGTTTAATGACATAGATACCTCGCCATCCTCGGGTATATAGGGCTTGGATGCGATCGAATGTAGCGACAGATTCATCGAGCGCGATCGGGGTATCATATACTTTAGCTAATTCAATTACCTGGTCGATCGCATCTACAGCTAAAGGTTGTTCGATAAAATCGATTCGAGCTTCCTGACTACAAATTTCTAACCACTGTTTAGCTTCTGCATAAGTTAAACCCCCATTAGCATCGAGCCGAAGTTTTGTATCGACAGGTAGAGCCGTCATCAATTGTTTCCAGATTGCCACTTCCTGGACAATTGGTAGTACTCCGATCTTCCATTTGAAGGTGGAGTATCCTCGATCACATAAAGCCTGTAACTGTGCAATCGCTGCAGCACCTGAAGGCAATAGCGCGCTAATATCTAGCTTAGATCGATCGACGTTAAACGGGGGAAGATTAAAAGCTGTTAAAGCACTCCCAAACCCAAATTGACAGGCGGGTAAATCATCGGGGATTTGATGAATTTGGGCGGTGGTAATATTATCACCGATTTTTTGACACCACTCGATCGCTTGTTCGATCGATTCTGAACCAAACCACTCTATTGGTGCAATTTCGCCCTGATGAGATCTACCTAAATCATCTGTGAGTTGAATAATTATCCCTGCTCTAATTTCCCATACTCCATGACTGGTTTTCAGTGGTTGTCGAAATGGACGTTGATAGATTGAATAGGTAAATTGATAACTATTCATGAATAGGGGATAGGGGATAGGGGATAGGAAATTAAGAAATCGATAAACCCGTTAATAATATATTCTGTTCTTCAGAGGTTAATCCTTGACTTTGAATCAATATGCCAAACTTACCTAATCCCATTGGATCGATTAATTGATGTAAGTTTTGACGACGACGAAGTAAGGATTGAATATCACCACTACTATTAGAAATAGCCGCGATTCTTTCGCCTAAACCCAATGCCATCAAGAACATTCCTTGTGGAATAAACCCGACTGTTTGTAATCCCAATAACTCGCCTTGATGCTGAAGAGCGGTAAAATCTACATGAGCCGTTAGATCCTGATTACCGATATTAATATAGGGATCGTTATGATAAGCATGTTGGTAATAACATTGTAAAGTACCCTGAGCGCGGATTGGATTGTAATATCGATCGGCTGTATACCCATAATCGATCGAGATAATATAACCCCGCTGCAATTTTTTAAAAACCTGTTCTAACCATCCTAGTGCTGCTAGATTTACTTCGGTGCGATATTGATCGGGATATTTATCACTTAGTAAGTTAATCTGATTGAGTTGCCAGTATTCTAATAATCTATCTGTAGATAAATTATCAATCGTTTCAGAAAACTCTCTATTTTTATCGCCAACAGTCACGTAAACTTCTTGTAGTTTATCTTCAACAACTATGACTTGATGTACTGCTAAAGCGTCAATTAGTTCGTTAGACAAAAAGCAACCGATAATCGATCGATCTAGTATTTCTGTCCATTCACACCAGCGCACAGGCAAATCTTTTAATCTTGCTTGCTGTGCTACGATCATCGCTGGTGCGGTTTCGATAATTAGATAATCGATCGATCGAAAAAATTCAGGATAAGCTTGATTCGAGTAGTCTAAGATCTGAGCAGCTAATAACCCTTGTCCAGCACCCATTTCAACTATACTGAATAGCTGTGGTTCTCCTAATATTTGCCAAATTTGGTATAACTGAATTGCCAGCATCTCCCCAAAATCCTCGGCTAGATGAGGAGATGTCAAAAAGTCACCACTTTCGCTGATTCGTTCCGCACTACTTGCATAATAACCATGTTCGGGATGATATAATACCAACTCCATATAGTCAGCAAAAGTAATCCGTTTCTGTAGGGAATTCTTGATTCGATCGCCAATAACTTTAATTAACTCTAAATTATTATCCATTAACTAGTTTTCTTCAGTAAGTCTAGAGTCAAATCAAGCATCTCTATTCTCCCTCCTCTGCGTCCTTCTTGCCACTGCGGTTAAAAAATATTAACGCTATTCATCTAAATTTATGGAACTTCATCGGACAACAGGTAACTGGCGATTGGGATTGGGATTATCATTAATCACTGTTGTTTTATGGGGATTAGTACCAGTTGCATTAGCAATTGTTTTAAATAGGTTAGATACTTATACGATTAATTGGTTTCGATTTGCAACTGCATTTATTTTACTAGGTTGTTATCTAGCAAAGCAAGGAAATTTGCCAAAGTTTTCTCAATTAAAATCGGTACCTACTTATCTACTAGCGATCGCGATTCTAGGTTTAACGGGTAATTATATTTTATTTGTAATGGGATTGAAAGCTACTTCACCTTCCCATGCTGAAGTTTTGATTCAGTTAGCAGGTGTATTTTTAAGTCTAGGTGGATTACTAATTTTTAAAGAACGTTATACCCGCTATCAATGGATGGGCGTAGGTGTTTTGATTACTGGCTTTATTGGCTTCTTTTACGAGCAATTAAAAGTACTAGCAGTAGATAGCGAACGATATATTAGTGGTAGCATCATGTTAATCATTGCGGGGATCAGTTGGGCAGTCTATGCCTTAATTCAAAAGCAGTTATTAACCAAGCTAGATTCTACCCATATTATGTGGGTAATTTATGGTGCCTGTGGTTTATTATTCTGGACGATGGCTAAACCACAAACACTAATTAATCTTAACCCGATCGAGTGGACTGCACTTATTTTTTGCGGTTTAAATACGGTGATTGCCTATGGAGCTTTCGCTGAATCGCTCCAACATTGGGAAGCTTCCAGAGTCAGTGCAATTTTAGCATTAGCACCAATTTTTACAATTATATCCATGAGTCTAACTGCATGGTTAGCACCTGGATTAGTAACTCCCGAACACATTACAGCACTTGGATTACTCGGAGCCATTCTGGTTGTTAGTGGCTCAATTTCGATCGCATTAGGCAAAAGTTAGCAACTTTGAAGATCCTCTTAACCCTTCGACAGTCTCAGAGCATCGCTTTCTGTCTTGTCTCGCTGCTTGGTGCGCTGTCTTGAAAAGGTGCTCCACTTGCGGCTCACCTTTGGGCGGGTTTCCCGACAAGCGCGAGCCGCAACTTTCAACTTTCAACTCGATCTAACTGTCTTCCTCAATATCAATCTCCCCCTTAGCTGCTCGTTTAGAAAAAAGCTTGCTTGCATCCCAAGGATAGGTAGTAAAATTAGGTAGAATCTCTTGAGCAAAAGCTTCAGCAGCTTTGGATCGATAACGATTAGGATTAACAATTACAGATAGGATGCGATCGATCGAAACACCGTCGATATATGCCCGATGTAATGTCCCATTTTCCACTTCTCTTTCGATTGCTGAAGAAGAGACAAAAGCAGCCCCTAAACCTGCTTGTACAGCATTTTTAATTGCTTCGATCGAATTGAGTTCCATTTCAATTTTTAGGCGTTTGGGATCGATGCCACATCTAGTTAAAACTTGATCGATCACTTTCCGAATTGTCGATTGAGCATCTAACGAAATAAACTGGAGTTTATAAAGATCTTCTTTGGGAATACTCTTCATTCCGGCAAAAGCATGGTTACTTGGTAAAATTAGCGCAAATTCATCCTCAGCGTAAGGCAGAACATCTAAAGAGTCTTGCAACTCCGCTGGTACCTCACCACCAATAATTGCCAAATCTACCTGTCCATTTGCCACACTCCATGCCGTTCGCCGCGTAGAATGAACATGCAATTGAACCGAGACATCGGGATACTTTTGGCGAAATACGCCAATCATCCGAGGGAGTAGATAAGTACCTGTAGTCTGAGATGCCCCCACTATCAAAGTACCACCCTGGAGATTTTGAAGATCTTCGATCGCGCGGCAAGTTTCTTGACACAATGTGATAATTTTTTCGCCATAACTGAGCAATAAATGTCCAGCTTCAGTGAGTTGCGCTCGTCTTCCACCTCGATCGAACAACGGTACATCTAGTTGACGTTCGAGATTCTGAACCTGTAAACTGACCGCAGGTTGCGACACATATAAACTATCAGCGGCGCGTTTAAAACTCCCCTCCGCAGCAATTGCCCTGAGAATCCGTAACTGATCCAGTGTGAAAGGCAGGTCAGACATAGCAGTGAGCGTGTAAGATTAGTAGCGATAGACTATCGACTCTCATTGACAGTACCATATCCCGTTGGTACTTGGTTCCTGATACTAACTTTGACGACGCAAAAATGGAATCAGTGATTCTTTGACCTCAGCATACCAGTGTTCTTGGGGATAATGTGCCGCAGTGGGCAAAGTGACTAGCTCACCTTGTGTTAAGGATTTAACACAAGCTTCTGCTTGAGCGAGATCGAGCCAAGAGTCATTAATCCCCCATAAAATTTGGATGGGGATAGCTAATTTTGGTAAGCCTGTAGAAATCTCCGTTAGAGATTCAGCTAGCCGTAGATTGCGGATTGTCGCTAGTAGCGATCGACCAGGAATAGAACTCTTCAGATATGGTTTACGATAAGCTTCTAGATACTTGTCCTCGATCACACATTTACAGCCAGCCTCTAAAATTCGCTCGACAGAAAGTGGATCTTGAGTGAGCATTTCACCTGCGACAGGTAAACCCAATAACTTTAAATTCCAGGGTAACTTGGCACTAGTCGTCAGTGGTGCATTGAGAATTACTAACTTGTTGACTCGATCTGGATAACGGATCGCATATTGGATGCCTACAGTGCCTAAAAAGCCCTGGACGACTAGGGAAACTCGATCGAGACTCAAAGCATCCACCATCTCAGCAAAAGCGGTAACAAAGGCATCTGGAGTGTAGGCAAAATCTCGTGGTTCCGGCTTGCTCGAATTTCCAAAACCAATCCAATCTGGCGCAATTACCCGAATCCCCTGCTCGGCTAAGGGTGGCATTAATCCTGTCCAAGTCAAACTTTGAGAGGGCAATCCATGCAAGAGCATCGCCGTTTGGGAATTGTCCCAGCCGACTGGCGCGAGTTCCCGATAAAACCATTCTAGGGAACCAACTTGAATTGAGGTTTTGGTAATTTTAGCCACGATAAGTTCTGGAGATGAGCCATTCCTAGTCTAGACCTCGATCGCGATTTATCCTCAAAAATCCGAGCAGATAATTTGAGAATCTTACTAGTTATTTTTCTAAAAGCTGTTGTAAATCACAGTCGGTTGATATATCAGAGCCTAAATTAGAATTTCGGTTGCTTCATTGATACTTTCGACAGATTTTTCTATGAAACGCTACATTGCTCTAATTGTCATCTCGATGCGGTGTAGCATCGCTGCTGTTTGCGTTAGCGAAGCCTCTGCTTTAGCAGCCGCTCCGGTGGAGAAACAGAATGAGCATCGAAGTAATCGACTAAGATACATCGTGGAAGCTACGTGTGTTTCCACAGATGATAATAATCAGGGGATAGCTAAATATCAATGTGGAGATAAACAGGGTGCAATTGTTGATTACGATCGAGCCATTAGAGTCAATCCTAACAATGCGATTGCTTACTATAATAGAGGTCTTGCTAAATCAGATTTAGGCGATAAACAAGGCGCAATCTCTGACTACAATCGATCTCTTAATATCGATCCTAAAAATACTGATGCTTACCTTGCACGCGGTGTCGCTAAGTCGGATTTAGGTGATAAACAAGGGGCAATTTCTGACTATGATCAAGCCCTTAAACTTAATCCTAAAAATACTGATGCTTACCTGGATAGAGGTCATGCCAAGTCAGATTTAGGCGACAAATCAGGGGCAATTGCTGACTATACCCAAGCTCTTAATATTAATCCAGAGTATGCTGATGCTTACATTAGCAGAGGACTAACCAGATTGAGTTTAAATGATAAACAGGGCGCAATTGCTGACTATACCCAAGTCCTGAAACTTAATCCTGAATATACTGATATTTATATTAGTAGAGGTAATATAAAATCAGATTTAGGGGATAAGCAGGGCGCAATTACTGATTATACCCAAGCCCTGAATATCAATCCTGAATATGCACAGGTGTATAATAATCGAGGCGCAGCTAAAATGGATTTGGGCGATGAACTGGGGGCAATTGACGACTACAACCAAGCCATTAAACTTAGCCCTAATGATGCTGATGCTTATATTCGCAGAGGGATAGCTAAAATGGATTTAGGCGACAAGCAGGGGGCAATTGTGGACTACGATCAAGCTATTAAACTCAGTCCTAATAGTGCTTACGCTCACTATAATCGCGGTATTGCCAAGTCAGATTTAGGCGATGAATTAGGTGCGATCAGCGACATGACTAGAGCATCTAATTTATTCGATCGACATGGACAAATAGATTTATACAAGCAGGCAATCAAGACGATCGATAAAATCAGAAAAATTCACAATTTAAAAAGTGTGGTTTGAGAATTAAAAATCTAAGCATATCTGCTTGAAAAATATCATTGTTCAGATCAATTTGATCAGTTATTCTCAACAATGGTAGTCTAAGCATCTATTTTAATCTAGCTCTAGAGCCTAGTCTTTATATCTTACCTGCAAAAACTATTGTCACAATTGCCAGTAAAATAAATAGTGCCCCACCAATGATCGTAATAGTCCGCTCAGAAATATGACTGGCGATCGCTCTACCACCAATTACGGCAATCAACGCACAGATCGTATGACCAACAATACCACCTAACATTACCCCGATCGAGTCTTTTGTTGCTGCAAGGGTAATTGTAGCAAACTGGGTGCGATCGCCCCATTCGGCAATAAATGTCAGTACAAAACTTTCTATGAAAATCTTCCAAGTAGTATTTCGCTGCCGAAATTTACGCTCTCCCTCAACAATTGCTGATTCGGCTTCCGCCATTACTTCAATATCTGTTTGCGCTGACATTCCTTGTGCTGAATAGAGTAGTTTGATCCCGAAGATCAGGAATAGCAATGCTGCTATATGTGCGATCGAGATCTGCGTCAGAAATTCCAAACTGGGAGGTAAATACTGGCTGATAAATTTGGGCAACAACACTATAAACTGACCGATTCCCACCGACAAAATTGTCATCGCAGCTAAGGCAACTACCACACCTAGAAACACGGGTTTACGCGGGTAACGGCTGGCTAGAATCACTGCCATAAAGAAAGTTTTATCGCCAATTTCAGAAGCAGTAATTAGTGACAGTGCAGCAGTAAATGCTTCTAGCATAGAAATTTACATGTATTTTTACAGTTGGATAATTCTACTTGCTGCAACACACAAGATCAAATTTTATCAACAAAAATATATTACGATGATTTAGTTAGAATAAGTATTTAAGCTCATACTTTTATCATTATTTATTCATTTTAACTTCATATTCTTCACCTTATTCTAGCGATCGAAATAAAGATGAAATCTAACTGGAACCAAGAATTATATATCAAAGCTTGTCGATTTGCGGCGGAGGCTCATCAGGGACAATTGTATCCAGGTACCGAATTACCATATTTGCTGCACTTGAATCTCGTGAGTATGGAAATCCTCACCGCACTGAGTGTCGAACCTGGGCTAGACGGCGACTTAGCCGTACAATGTGCTTTATTGCATGACTCGATCGAGGATACAGATACCAGTTACGAGCAGATCGCATCGATGTTTGGAGTCAAAGTTGCTGATGGAGTAGTTGCTTTGAGTAAAAATCCAGCTCTAGAAAAATCACAGCAATTAATCGATAGCCTCAACCGAATCGTCCAACAACCACGCGAGATCTGGATGGTAAAATTAGCAGATCGGATTACCAATCTTCAGTCACCGCCATCCCATTGGACTCAAGAAAAAATTAGCCGATATCGTGAAGAAGCAATCGAAATTCACACCCATTTGCAAGCAGCGAGTCCCTTCCTGGCTTTGAGGTTAGCCGAAAAAATCCAAACATATCACAAATATTTATAAGTTGAAAATACCTGCAACCCATATACTGGAGACTATCCAGTTAACTTTCAACTTTTAACTTTCAACTTTCAACTTATTTACTCGATCGATCCCCGAACACCGTAAGATAAGTAGATTAGACAAATATTTTCAATAATATTGTGAAAGCAATTACTTTACTCGGTTCTACTGGCTCGATCGGGACTCAAACATTAGATATCGTCGAACATCATCCCGATAAATTTCGGATTGTCGGATTAGCGGCAGGTAGCAACGTCGAGATGCTCGCCCAACAAGTGCATCAATTTCGTCCGGAAATTGTGGCGATTGGGAATGAAGCCAAGTTACCTGAGCTGAAAGACGCGCTTTCTAATTTAGATTACCATCCGATTATCGTCGCTGGCGCACAAGGAACGATCGAAGTAGCTGGTTATGGGGATGCTCAAAGTGTCGTCACTGGTATCGTCGGCTGTGCGGGACTTTTACCCACAATTGCCGCGATTAAAGCGGGTAAAGATATCGCCCTAGCAAATAAAGAAACTCTGATCGCTGGTGGTCCAGTCGTGCTACCTTTAGTCGAGAAACATGGGGTGAAATTACTCCCCGCTGACTCCGAACATTCGGCTATTTTTCAATGTTTGCAAGGCATTCCCAATGGTGGCTTGCGACGAATTATTCTCACCGCTTCCGGTGGAGCCTTCCGCGATCTCCCTGCCGAGAAATTAGCCTCAGTGACCATTGCTGACGCGCTCAAGCACCCGAATTGGTCGATGGGTCAAAAAATCACCATTGACTCCGCTACCTTGATGAACAAGGGATTAGAGGTGATTGAGGCGCATTATCTATTTGGGGTAGATTACGACAATATCGATATCGTCGTCCATCCTCAGAGCATCATCCACTCACTGATCGAACTTCAGGATACATCAGTTTTGGCGCAATTAGGTTGGCCAGATATGCGACTACCACTACTATACGCGCTCTCATGGCCCGATCGCATCCAGACTGACTGGAAGAAATTCGATCTCGTCACAGCGGGAGATCTGACGTTCAGGGAACCCGATCGCGAAAAATATCCTTGTATCAATCTAGCATATGCCGCCGGAAAAGCTGGCGGTTCAATGCCAGCAGTATTAAATGGCGCAAATGAGCAAGCTGTGGCACTATTTTTAGCCGAAAAAATTCACTTCTTAGATATTCCTAAAGTCATCGAAAAAGTTTGCGACAAACACCGCAATGATTTTACTTTAACGCCTACTTTAGATGATATTTTAGCCGCCGATATTTGGGCGAGACAAATGGTACTCGAATTTAGTCAGCAGATGGTTGCATAAAATTAAGGTATGGGTAATTCATGAATTACCCATACCTTAATTTCAGTGCAATCCTAACCAATCTACAAAATTGGATGTTATTATCGAATTCCAATCTCTACGTTCGATCAAAACAGCATGAAAGCCTATATTCTTAAAAATAAAAATGGCGAATTTGCCAGTACTAATTGTGCAATTGCTTATGATGGTTTTCGAGAAATGGGTTGGGAGATAGTTCCTTTCAGGCAACTAGACAATCCTCTTTTGCCAGACTTGACTTCAGAAGATGTTGTAGTAGGATTTATTGAAACTGTGCAGACGGCATTATTGGAATTGGGGATTTCAGTGCCAGAATCAATTAATTACCCAGACGATTTAGCGATTTTTTTGGGAAGAAAAGTATGGCGAACCCGCGTCAATTATATTGCCAAGCATCCAGAGTTATGGAATGTTTTTATCAAGCCAGTAACTTCACCTAAAAAGTTTAAAGGGCGACTACTTACCACTACTAAAGATCTAATTAGTTGTGGCGATGAGCTTGAAGATACCGAAATTTGGTGTTCGGAACCAGTAAACTTTTTGGCGGAATGTCGGTGTTTTGTGCGCTATGGTGAAATTCTGGGAGTGAAATCCTATTATGGCGATTGGCGAGTACATTTCGATCCACAAGTTATTGAAAATGCAATTGCGGCTTATCATTCAGCTCCGGCTGGTTATGCTGCTGATTTTGGCGTGACAGATCAGGGCGAAACTTTACTCATTGAAGTAAATGATGGATACTCAATTGGCTCCTATGGTTTATTCCCCGCCGACTATGCTCGATTATTGGCTAGTCGATGGGCACAAATAACTGGTTCTAGAGATTATTCTATCTATTAAATTAGATGATATTTTTAGCTTAAAATGGTAATTAGTTTAGATAGATATTCTTTATGAGCATCAGCCTATCACCTGCTCAAGAACGCTTGATTCAAACAAAGCTTCAGACAGGTAAATACAACTCTGCGGAAGCAGTACTGGAGATTGCACTCCGGTTGCTAGATAAATACGATCTTGCTGATGCTGAATGGAGCGAAGATGTAGGTGAAAAAATTGATGCAGCAATTTCAGCATCAGCGCAAACACTACCGATTGATGGAGAGACATTCGTCAACCAAATTCTAGAGCGGTTTCAGCAAAAGAGAATCGAGATTGATTTTAATCGATTTTGGGCTGACTCATATGATAAAATTGACCCTCTCCGTGTTTGATTATATTATTTGGTTGAGGGTCGATCGCATGAGTGGCTTGAAAGGTAGAGATTTATTGAGCATGACAGATCTGAGTGCAGACGAGACACTCAGCCTCCTCCAACTCGCCGCCGATCTCAAGCAGGGTAAGATTAAGCCAATTTGTCGGAAGAGTTTGGGATTGCTATTTTATAAGGCTTCGACGCGAACGCGGGTGAGCTTTTTCGCCGCTATGAGTCAGCTAGGAGGGCAAGTAATCGACCTCAATACTAGTGCAATGCAAATTGGTCGTGGAGAGCCGTTAGCGGATACGGCGAGGGTATTAGATCGGTATCTGGATGTGCTGGCAATTCGGACTTTTGCTCATGCAGATGTGGAGACTTATGCTAGACATGCGCGGATGCCAATTATTAATGCGCTGACGGATTTAGAGCATCCTTGTCAGGTGTTGGCGGATTTACAGACGATTCAGGAATGTTTTGGGCAGTTGGCGGGTTTAAAACTTGCTTATCTGGGTGATGGGAATAATATGGCGCACTCGCTAATGCTGGCTTGTGCGACTGTGGGGATGGATATTACGATCGCTTGCCCCACTGATTTTACTCCAGATCCGCAAATTGTCGATCGAGCAAGATTGATCGCCGCGATTAAAGGTACTGAAGTTGTCGTGACACAATCGCCTCAAGAAGCTGTGAGTCTGGCTCATGTAGTTTACACCGATGTCTGGGCAAGTATGGGGCAGGAAGCTGAATCTGATACGCGGATTCCTGTCTTCCAACCCTATCAAGTTAATCGAGAATTATTGACTATAGCCGATCCTGATTCGATCGTTTTACACTGTCTTCCCGCTCATCGTGGTGAAGAAATAACTGAGGATGTACTTGAGGGTAATCGATCGCGGGTTTGGGATCAAGCCGAAAACCGAATGCACGCCCAAAAAGCTTTATTAGTTAGCGTGTTAGGTTGTGATTAGTTTTCAGTTTAGCGACATCTATCGATCTAGCTTATTTCTGAGCAGTGTTTCTATTTCCTGAATTAAGACTTTACCTAGAGAATTGCGCGGAATTCGATCGACAGCAACCCAATATTTAGGCAGCTTATAGTTACTAATTGTACCTGCGATCGCCATTGACAATATCTCTCCTGAAACTAGATGATCATTCTCCACATATATCGCTGTAACTATTTGCCCCCAATATCGATCGGGTAAACCAACTACCCAGGCATCTAGAACTAATCCAGTTGCCATGATTGCATTGACAACCTCGATCGGGAAAACATTCTCACCACCTGTGATGATCTTGTCACTATTTCGCCCCAAAATAGTTAAATATCCATCTAAATCGAAGGAACCTAAATCATCAGGCTCAAAATAATTTGCTGGAGCTAAATTGGGGAAATAACCCAACATTAACGATTTGGACTTAATTTGAATCAAGTCTACTCGTTGGCGTAGCCTCTGCTTTGTGGAATTCTCAGTAGATGATATTAATTGAATCTCTGCATGGGGTAAGACTCGTCCACAACTATTATTGCCAGCTAAAAACTCTGCTGGTTTGAGACTGGTAACTTGCGATGCAGTTTCCGTCATGCCGTAAGTTAAAGCTACCGGAACTCCGGCAATTCTTGCTCTAGTTAATAGCTCTATACTTGGCGGTGCGCCTCCGAGTAAAATTGTTTGAAATTGTGCCAACCACGGTAAATCTAGATCTAATAGCTTGGATAATTGAGTGGGTACAAGAGAAATAAAATAACGCTCTAGATCGATCTGGTTGATAAATTCATTTGGTGCGTTACAAAGCTGATGAAAATTGATGATGAATAACTTACCATCAGTCAATAACGACCGAAATAATTGCATCAAACCACTCACATGATAGAGCGGTAATATGCAGACTGAATTAATTTTATCTACTTCATAAAATTCCTGAAATCCCCAGACAGAAGCACTGAGAGTTTCCCAGGTATGAATCGCAAATTTAACTTCTCCAGCCGATCCTCCCGTGGGAATCATGATCGTATTCTGATGCTGTTGAGGATTTACCTGTGCTGTTAATTTTGATACTCGATCCCATTCCACTGTACCCCAATAAGGATTGCACAGAAAAATTGGTATTCCCAATCGCAATCCAGCCATTATATTAGCGATAAATTCGGTGAAATTGTGGGTTGAAATCGAGATGAAATCAGGTTGAGATTGAGTAAAATCGTCTAATTTCTGATTGGCTCGATCGATTACTGTTTCACCCTCAATTCCAACTAACCATCCAGCCGCCAACCTTTGGTTAAATAAATCATAAATCCACTCACCAGCAGATGTTCCATCCGGCGAATTAAATATTAAACGATCCTGTCGCACACCCAGCTCGTCTCCTTAAAAATATAGCGATTTTCCTGAGATTGTATCCAAGCTGCTGAATATTCACAAAAAACTACCCTCGACTACGTACTTACACGATTGCAGAAGAGGGAATAGGAGATATAAAGTTGAGTAAACGAGATATAGAGGTGTCGAAAAAGCAATAGCACAGTAGATAACTGATTAATCAGCAGTTTTACTGACTACTTGGGGTAAACCCATGCTGTAATTTAACACTCTACTGTGGAGATTATAACCGATCTCACCATTTTGGAGCAAAGATCTCACAAAATGTTCCAGATCCGATCCAATTCGGCGCAAATTATACTCAGTCAAATCAGCACCACTATAGGACTCAACCAAGTCATCAAATTGTCCATAAACTTTGCGTAGAGCGTCTTCGCTCCACACAAGTTCATTATCAGGATCGACATCCAGTGTCAGAGCTTGTTCGCTGGGAATTAGTTCATTTTTCTTTACTTCCGCAGTATAAATATGAATGTGACGAGTTGTAGATTTTAATAACATTATTTAATTAGTGGAAAGTGGAAAGCTAAGTTGTTCAGCAGGAAAATTACACAACTGCTATCAGGTAGGTGCGGAACTACAAGTTACTGATAAAATTGACGATCATTGCTGACTGTATCTATTCTAGATCGGGAGCGTCTAATCAGGGTCTAATTCCCGCACGAGAAAACCTAACTTTCAATTTTCAACTTTTAACTTTCAACTAACTCACCTTTCCTCTTTCCGAAATTCAGATGGACTCATTCGCATCGGATGTTCAGGATTCCAGATGCCTTGTCCCATGAGTCGTGCATACTGACTGCCAGCGGTAAAAAGTTCACGGTACTTGGTAGCGGTTGTAGTGATACTGGATGAACTTGAATTTCGCATACTCGCCAAAACATAGCCATCTTTGAGTAATTGTTCGTTGAGTAATCGACCATCTTTCCACAGATAGACATATTTGCGTCCAAATTTATCGTCATCTGTACCCTCAAATTCGACGCTCACACTGTCCTTGCTCGGTATGCCGATTAGTTCCTCCAATCGTTGTTTTGCTTGCTTCCCCCAGGGTTCTTGACCGATATCTGGAGCATCTATGCCTAGCAATCTTCCTTGTTGAATTACTGGGGGTTGTTGAGATCTGTCGATCCACTCTACTGATTGTCCGCTAATTACGCGACTGATCTGGACTTTTTGATAATTAGGTGGTGGTGCTTGACAACCAGCTAGTAAGACTAATCCAAATATTCCCACCAAAATGCGAGATCTGAAACTGCGACTTATAAATTCATCCAAACTCCCAACTCCCATCTCCCAATTATTCTTCATCTAGAGGCAGTCCATATTTAACCTTGCCTTTGCCAAAATATCGCCCGAACTGAAGTTCGTAAACTTCATCTTCATTTTGAGTTTCGACTTCCAAATCAGAGCAAGCATAGCTGACACAGAGCAGGGCATAACCTTGACTTTGCAATTGGGGCGACAATCCCATCGCTTCTGGTTGATATAAGTTGCCCGATCTGACTCGGACAGCACAAGCGGTACAAGCACCATTCCGGCAGGAGAACGGGAGTTCTAGACCTTGATTCTCAGCACAGTGCAGGATATATCGATCGCTTGGAACGGTGACTTGATGGTATGTATCAGTCTGGCGATTGTAGATTTTGATTTGATAATTGCGAGTCATTGTTCATAGCTGGTGGCTGGCGACTAGTGCTGCTGATTAGCGAAATAACCAAAATGGCGATCGCAATAATCTGTGAGAATTCACTAGCCACTACTTATTATCAGTTGACAGTTAGTAAAAGTCTAGGTTATGCTAGTCAAGCGTCAAAATCCGCACAAAACTTGTGTTGGAGAAGTGGCCGAGTGGTCGATGGCGCAGCACTGGAAATGCTGTGTAGGGCAACTTACCGTGGGTTCGAATCCCACCTTCTCCGTAACTAGTTCAAGAAGCTCCAGACTCATTGCTGTGACTTAAACCATAACCCTGCCATTACGGCAGGGTTATGGTTTAAATATAGGGTGGCAAGGTTATGATTTATTTAATGAGACAGTAGATTTGAGATCGGTTCTAGTGTTAGACGACAATGAGGTTGGCGGGTGATGACACCCGTATTGTCGGATCGCACACAAAGTAGAGACAGAAAAACAAGAGCTTGAGTAGCCAAAAAGAAAGACACTAGAAAATCTCCCCAGGAAGAGAGAAAGTCAAG
>JANYIT010000180.1 GCA_025358725.1 Chamaesiphon sp. GL140_3_metabinner_129_sub | reverse complement strand
GTAACCATCGACGAGGGCGACTCGGTGCCCCATTTTGGCAAGGGTCATGCCCAGGTTGGCGGTCACAGTGGTTTTACCTACTCCACCTTTACCAGAAGTAACTACAATAACGCGACTCATGAATTATTAATGATTATTTATAAAAATCTGATTACTGATATCGATCGGGTAAGATATTTTACCAAAAAAAGTTCATTCAGATCGCAGCGGCCCTGGTAGGGCTAATTCACGGAGATAGGGAGTAGTTTTGATATCTACTGCTCTGGCAATCCGAATTCCTTGGGGTGTCACGTAGGCAATTTCTGGCTCAAACTGTGGGGGCGGGGTTTCTGGTGCGCGGGCGACTCGATCGGCAATCCTGAGTTGAGTTGGCTCCATTTGCAATGCCATAATTAGACATTGAGGATTATTGGGATAACCTGCATGAGCGATGCCCCGCAATCGTCCCCAGACAATAATATCCCCTGCGGCAAAAATTTCACCACCAGGATTGACATCGCCCATGATAATTACATTACCTTGATGGCGGATATCCATGCCCGATCGCACTGTCATCTGCAAATAGACTGGTTCAGCTAGTAACGGGGTGAAATTTTCGGTTGGGGTGGAGATCAATGGGGCAATCGTAGACTGCTGACTCACCGAATAACCTGCTGTTGCAGCGGCTACGGCAGTTTGTCGCCGACTGGTGGCGACGAGTTGGAGTTGTAGTCCTACATCAGTTAGGGCATCAGCGATACCTTGCAATTGTCTAGCATCCAACAATCGATCGTTGGCGATTAGATTGACTACGGCTAGTGGTTGCCAAAATCTTTTGCCAGCTTGAAGTCTTTGCTGGAGTTGTTCCCATAGGTCATTCCAACTCGCAGAAGCTGGAGTCTCTGCTTCTGTAGGCAGAATCAACTTCACCACTCCATCTTCATGTTTGAGTCGAATTTGCAATTTAGGTTGCTCCGCTGAAGTGACGGGTATTGGATCTGCGTTCCCCTGAGCATTCAGTATGGACAAGGTAGAGGAGGAATCAGCATTCATAGCCTACAGAATGGTAGTTGATTATGACAATGGCTTTTATATCTTACACTTCAAACGGATATTCCGTTGAGCTTGTCGATCGAGGATTTCCGGAATGCGATCTAGGTAGTAATATTGTTGAGAAAGTTTGATCTCAAATTGGAGTCGATCGATTATGCCGAAATTAGGATTAACAATTCTGGCGGTAATCTTTACATCATCATTTAAATTTAGTCAAGTGGCAGCCGCAGCGCAGTCTCAACCACAGACAACTAGATCAACGATCATTAACAGCCGCTTTGCCAACGATCGCCACTCAATCGCACTTGTTAGTAGTAAATGTACGATGAGGCGGTATCGCCGTCCTCACTAAATAAAGCTCAAGCCGATTCAACCCCGATCACCAGTCGCACCAGGAGTAACTAAAAAATGAGTTTAATTCGGATTTGGGCAGTAGCTAGTAACGTGTTTCGAGAAGTGATGCGCGATCGAATATTTTTTACGATCGGTATTTATGCAGTAATAATGCTTGCCGCTTGGCGAATATTGCCGGACATTTCTGGTGCTGCCCAAGACAAAATCCTGACTGACTTCGGAGTTGCTAGTGCTAATTTACTAGGGGTAGTCGTAGCGATTTTTGTGGGCACAAATTTAATTAACAAAGAAATTGAAAAACGGACAGTGTTCACGATCGTTACCAAACCAATTAGTAGCATTGAATTTATTTTCGGCAAACATTTAGGTCTGTCAGCGGTATTAGCAATCCTGGTAGCTGGAATGACAGCAATTTATCTACTGATTCTCAATCTTGCTCACATTAATTACCAATTAATTCCTTTTCTGCTCACAGCATTTTTTCTTTTTTTAGAATTATGCTTGCTCACTGCGGGAGCATTATTATTCGGAGTATTTACCAGTTCAATATTAGCAATTCTACTGACATTTTCACTATATCTGGTAGGTCATTTGAGTCAAGGAATGGTGACACTAGCTAATGTCACCAAGAATCCTAGTTTTCAACAACTAACTGATAACTTGTATCTAATTTTGCCAAATTTATCTCGGTTAGATCTCAAAAATCAGGCTGTCTATGGAGTGATGCCACAGCCAGATATTATGTTGATCAATACTGGATATGCGGTAGTTTACACGATAGCATTATTGATTGTCACGACAGTAATTTTTTCGCGCAGACAGTTCTAGATTTGTGAATAAATGGTCAGCCGTCATTCAAGCAACGTTGCTTGAATACATTTATTCAGTTCCTGCGCTAGAAAATATGAATTAACATTATTAAACATCGAGGCATGATCGCCTGGTAGCTCGATCGTGTTTATGCCCTTAGCTGCTAACCGATCCCACCCACTCGGAATACACATCATATTGACGTTATAACCAGCTTGAAATAGGGTGATTTTCCCGGGGTAAATATCGGGATTATATTGAGATAAAGTTTGTTCATAAACCTCAATTGATTGAGTCCATTTCTGCTGCTGTACATCTGTCAACCGCTGAGGAGATGTTATTCTTTGAAAGGTATCACGGTATATGCTTTGATATCGTTCGAGTTGGTTAGTTAGCTTGGAATAAAGAAAACGAGTGCCATATCTCAGTAAAATCTCCCAGAATCTAGATGACTGCTCTGATACCGATAAACCTTGTTCTGCACCAGGTGCAGGCGTATCAAAGATTGCTAGCAATGCAACTTCTTCACCTTGTTGTTTGAGCTGTTGAGCCATTTCAAAAGCAACATGTCCACCAAAAGAAAAACCCCCAAGGTAATAAGGTCCATGTGGTTGTATTGATCGAATTTCCCAGAGATAGTAAGCTGCCATTTCCTCCATTTTGGCAAACGAGATCAGTTGATTCTCATGATTGTAGGGTTGAATTCCATAAAAGGGCTGATCTGTACCTAAATGTGCTGCTAATGGTTGATAAAATAACAAACATGGATCGAGAGAATGAATACAAAAGAATGGCGGTTTTGATCCTTGTGGTTGAATTGGCAATAAGCTAGAAGATATATTTTGTTGAGATGATGTAACTAATTGCTCAGATAGCTGTGCTAGTGTAGGCGATTGAACCAGTACAGACAATGGTAATTGAATTTTTAATTGCTGCTCAATCTTAGTGAAAAGTTGAATTGCTAATAGTGAATGACCACCTAATTCAAAGAAATTATCATTAATGTCGATCTGTTTTAGTTCTAATACTTCTTGCCAAATCCTCATCAAGATTTCTTCTGTGATATTTTTGGGTGTGAACAAGCTAGATTCTGAACTGATTTTAGTCGTATTTATTGCTGACAACGCATGATGATCGACTTTACCGTTAGGTGTTAGGGGCAATGCTTTGATGGTGACAATAGCACTAGGCACCATGTAGTTGGGCAAATGACGAGCGAGATAGGCGCGGATACTTTTAGGCGTGAGTTGAGATAGATCGGTGTCGATCTTGATCTTGCCATTAGGAAATAACAACTCATAAAAAGGGCTGCGACGTGTTGGCTGTTGGTGATGGAGTGAATCGTAAGCGAAAGTTACGATTTTTCCATTTGTGCTGATTAATTTTCCGGCAATTCGGTAATTAGGATTGATATGATTGTCACTCAACCAACCGATGCAAGTAGCTTCAATCCGATCTCCTGAAACAACATCGATACCAGGATAAAAGATCGGAAAATAAACTGGTAGCCAGGATAATTCCTGTGCTAAGTTATCGATCGCGATATCGGGTGCCGTATACAAATTTAGCCATAAGAGGAAACCATCAAATCTAGCTGATTTGGCGATCGTCAAGCTAATCTTCTGACTATATTCACTTGCTATTGCAGCGGTGAAAACTAAATCTTCAAAAATACCCCGATCGGAGATAATGCTAGTATTCGGCAGATTTTTGATGCACAGTCGTAGGTCAAATGGTTGCCCTACATGGTCGAAAACTTGCTGAGTATAATGTCCAGTTAGCTCCTGAAACCCTGGATTATTCAGTAGTTGATCAGGTAACGTAATCGCAGCAATTCTGGTGACGCAGCGATGTGGAATCATCGAACCATCTGCTTTGAGAAAGCGGCGGGCATCATTGAGTAGTGGCGCGACACCTTCGGAACCACCGATAGTACCAATAATCTCCGACAAGCACACGTCTACTGGCTCTGGAAGTTCGATGTCTGTCGAATAACCGTAGATGGGGATGATTTTGTCCTGTAAACCAAGCTGCTGAATTAACGTTGCGGCTTGTTTAAAGGCTGTTTCATTTGCTTCGATCGCATAGACTTTGTTAGCCCCTGCCTCAATGCAAAAACGGGCAAGGATCGCATCTTTTCCGGTACCAATATCTACAACTACTTTATCCTTTACCAATCGATCGATTGCATTTTGGTAGGCTTGGTTGCGTGGTGCATCGGTGGTCATGGAATAGTACAAAAATTCGTCATAGAGTGGATATTCTCCGACTGACGGCCACCACTGCATTTGTTCGTGCCGCTGTTTGGGGACTAGGTAGGCCGCCAGACCTTTTTGACCAGATCCTGCCGCTTCATTGATCACGATGGCTTCCTGAATACCAGGATGAGCAGTGAGGATGGTTTCAATCTCTCCGAGTTCGACCCGGAAACCACGTATTTTGACCTGTTCGTCCAGACGACCGAGGAATTGAATATTCCCATCTGGCAAATATTTGACTAGATCGCCAGTTTGATACAGCCGCGCTGATAAATTGGGGCTGAAGGGATTGGGAATAAACTTCTGGGCTGTTAATTCTGGGTAGTTGAGATATCCGCGTGCGAGTCCAGAGCCACCAATGTATAGTTCTCCAGAGATGCCGATCGGACAGAGGGCACGATCTCGGTCTAGGATATATATTTGAGTATTGGCGATCGGTCGGCCGATCGGTATTTCAAGGAGTGGGTTTGCTCGATCGACTTTCGATAAGTCCGACATCAAGGCACTAATCGTCGCCTCTGTCGGGCCATAGGCATTCACAAGTCTCACCTGCGTTCCGACCGACCGCTGCCACTCTAGTAGCCGTGCTGGAGCTGCTTTTTCGCCCCCAATAATCGCTAATCGCCATGACAGCGGAACTGCCAATTTATCAATATCCAGTCTGGCTGTCAGTTCATGCCAATAGGCTGTAGGCAAACTAGTAACAGTGATTTGCCACACTTGACATTGTTGAAGAAAGGCTCTGATTGATTCCAGCATGGCATCATTTCGCAGTACCAGAGTGGCACCAACCGTCAGGCAAGTATAGATTTCTTCCGCACTGACATCGAAGTTGAGCGATGTAAATTGGAGAATTCGATCGTGCTGTGTCAGTTCATATTCAATCTTCGCCGCGATCGTGTAATTAACTAATGAGTGGTGTTCGATTAAGACTCCTTTAGGCTTTCCGGTCGAACCTGAAGTATAAATTACATAGGCTAGATTGTGTGATTCGATCTCAGTTGGCAAATTTTGCTGGTACTGCCAATCTTGGCGGTAACGCTCGATATCGAGACAAATTACCCGTGCATGGTGAGCGGGTAACTTTTTTACTAATTGAGATTGAGTCACGACGATAGACACCTCCGCATCGTCGAGAATCAGTGCAAGACGTTCTTGCGGATAAGCTGGATCTAGTGGTACATAAGCTCCCCCAGCTTTGAGAATGCCCAGAATTCCCACGATTGTGTCAATCGATCGATCAACACAGATACCTACAAGTACATCGGCTGTAACGCCCAAATTTCGCAGATAGGTTGCCAATTGATTCGATCGATTATTCAACTCACGATAGGTAATTTGTTGTTCTTCAAATACGACAGCTATGTGATCGGGAGTCTGTTCTACCTGCGCTTCAAATAACTGATGGATACACAAATCGGCTCCCAAATTTATCTGAGTATCATTCCACTCCACCAGGATTCGATCGGCTTCTGCATCAGATAATAACGGTAGACTGGCAAGAGATCGATCGGGATTGCTAACAATACCATGAATGAAAATATTCAACTGTTCTAGCAGTCGATTTACACTATTTTCATCCAGAATATTGGCATCATAACAGCAGTAGCAGTCATCTCCCCGATCTGAAATTACAAAGGTCAATCCATGCGATAAGCTCGAACTCGCTAGCCCAGAATTAGCTTTAATACTTTTAACTCGATTTGACGAAGCTGAGGTAACATGATGGATGCTAACAGGCAGTCGATTTTCAAGCTTCAGTTTAGATAATGTTTGAAGTTCGGGATATCTCAGTACGATATCTCGAGCATAAGTCTGATGCTGTTTCAGCACTTGTAGCTCTTGATCGATCGCTGCAAAAATAGTCTCAAAACTTTGTGAGTGGTCAATATTGATTCGACAAGGAACTTCATCAGCAAATAGCTCAGGTATTCCCACCAATTGACGATCTAATTCTGGAAATTTTATAGCGATATCAAAACAGTTTTGCTGGGCGATCCGGCTGAGATAAGCAGCAATAACAGCAACCAGAAAATCGGACAAAGCCCATTTTAGTTGACGATCGGCTAAAAACTCAGTTACTAATGAAGAAACTGTCCAATCTTGCCATTGAAATTTACGCTGATATCCTTTATTTTTAGTGGCGTAGGGTACATCGATCGGATTTAGTGTTGCTAATCGCTGTAACCAAAAATTTTCATGTTTGACTAACCCTGTTTCAACTTGCGCGATTTGGTTAGCTAGATTCGGCTCAACATCAATAAAGGTATCGCCAACTTGCAGCTTCAAGCGATTAACTAATTCTAGAATAGTCAGTGGTTCGCCATCTAAATTCTGCATCTCAGAGATTAGCAAATCCTGAGTAGTTGTAGCCACACTCAGTCGATCGGATTCAATCGAGACAATCGTTCCAGGTGGTAAGTGGGAAGGACGATCGATGATTTCAACCTGTGAAATAATCATGGTTTGATTGGCAATTACCACTTTTGGCAATCCCAATGAATTCTCATAATGGTCAAAATCTAAAGCCCGAACTATTGCATCTATCTGCTGGGCGGAGTTATGCCAATTTAAAATACAGCCTGGGCTAGGCTTTTTTGAACCAGAAAAATAGCTGCGTTCCTTGAGATTTTGCTCGATTAATGATATCTGTCCAGTAGCAATTTCCTCAATTAACGGTACGAATGAAGAAATAATTATTTCATAGCATTTACTATTAAGTGTCGCTCCAGTTTCATTTGCTTCAATATCAAAAGATATTTGCTTGAGAATATCTCCACCATCCACCAATGAAGTTATTTGATGCCAAGTAATTCCATGAACTTGCTCCTGATGCAATATGGCCCAGGATGGGGCATTCATTCCTCCATATTTTGGCAATAATCCATCATGGCAATTGATCGCAAATTTACGGGGTAGTTCTAAAATCTCTCTAGAAAGAATAGTAAGATTAGAAATACTAAATAAATAATCAAATGGCTGTTGATTTAGAAAACTGAGGATATCTTCTGTTGGCTGAATGTGAGGGATTCCATGTGAGTCTGCCCAGCTAGTGATTTTCCAAGAGCGCGGCTCTGTCCAAGATCTACCTGTAGCAATAATTCCTAATACCTGATGACCACAGTCTAAAAGGTTTTGAGCACAAGGAAGTAGAAAAGACTCACGACCAATTAAAAAACAGCTAAATTTTTGATAGGAAGGAGCCATATCGAAAAGTAGGGAATACTAAGCATTTTATTTGTCTTAGTGTATATACTAGCTCTAAGTATATACAGAAGTAGTGTATTTAGTCACAAGTATAATTACTGAATGTGATTTAAGCTATTTACTTAATTATGCTTAGATTCTTGGCGTATTTAGGTCTATACGGGTGAGTAAATCTCAAAAATTATTTAAATCCAGATCCGATATTAGGCGGTGCTGATTTGCGGTATGATTTGCCCCTACTCTAAATTTCAGGTATTGTCTCTAGCATCAATCATCCTTGAATTCAGCACCGCCCGATATTAGTCTTATTTGTATTTTTATTGCTAGTCGATCGATTCTCAATTTACCAACTTTTTAAATCGTTTCTTGCCTACCTGCAATACTTTTCCCACAATTAAAGCAGCATCATCATAGGTAAGTTCGATGTCCGTAATTGGCTGTCCATCCAATTTAACTGCACCGCCTTGAATCTGGCGTTTGGCATCATTGCTACCAGAGCACAAGCCACTAGCAGACAGAATTTGGAACATTTTAGCCGGAAAGTTCACGGCGGCGATCGAGAATTCGGGGATGCTCTCACCACCTGCATTTTGACCTGGTTTGGTAATTAAAGCGATCGAGTCTGCTTGAGCTTGAGTTGCTGGACTGGCACCATGATACTGAGTAACTACTGTCAAGGCGAGTAATTTCTGGGCTGCTCTGGGGTTCTCAGGTAGTAGATCCAATGATAGGTCAGTCAACAGCGTAAAATAATCTTTAATGATGTTATCGGGCGTTTTCTCTAGCTTAGAGTACATACTCAGCGCATCTTCCCCCAACCCAACATAGTTGTCTAGAGATTTAGACATTTTTTGGACTCCATCAGTACCGAGGAGAATAGGCATCAATAAGCCAAATTGAGGTGTTTGGCCAAAATGACGTTGGAGATCGCGCCCAACTGCTAAATTAAACTTTTGATCCGTACCGCCAAGCTCCACATCAGCTTCAACAGCTACAGAGTCGTAGCCCTGCATGAGTGGGTACAAAAATTCGTGCAAGAAAATCGGTGTTTCCTGTTCATAGCGCGTAGCAAAACCTTCTTTGGCAATCATTTGCCCCACAGTCATCGTCGCGAGCAGTTCGAGCGTTTGACCCAGATCTAGTTTCGATAACCATTCCGAATTGTAGCGGACTTCCAACCGTCCCGGCGTATCAAAATCCAGAATCGGCCGGACTCGATCGAGATAAGCTTGAGCATTGGTAGTAACTTGCGCTGGTGTAAGTTGTTTGCGAACTTCCGATTTACCAGTCGGATCGCCAATGCGGGCAGTAAAGTCACCAATAATTAAAACAGCAGTATGTCCAGCATCTTGGAAAGATCTGAGCTTCCGCAAGGGAATACTATGACCTAGATGGATATCTACACCTGTCGGATCGATCCCAAGTTTCACTCGTAAAGGTCGATTTGTCTGAGCTAGTCTCTGGGCTAAATTTTCAGCCGGATCGGTAGAACTTGATCGATCGGGAAAAATTTCACTCACACCCCGAAATAACCAATCGAAGCGATCCAATCCTGGCACAGATACACTAACAGTCATAATCAAAATCGAACCGGATCTCGAAACAGTTGCAATTTTAAGCTTAATATAGTTACTACATCAAATGAAATATTTTTAGGTACTAGTGAATATTTTGACCGACCAATCCATCTGAATCGGCGATCACTAGTCTATAATCACATTGATGTCAATCGCTTCTGATTCGCCGCAGAAATTATCGCGGCAACTGCACTAATTAAACCTAAAACCTAAAGCCTAAAACCTAATTTCTAACCCCCTAACCCCTAACCCCTAAGCCAGTGTCTTCTAGAGCTTTAAACAAAAAGAAACCTAACCCGATGAAACACCAGCCAAATAATGGCAGTTTCGTAGGTGGTATCAGTCAAATTGCAGGTGGTACCATGTTGGGTGTCACAATGTTAGCAAGTTCGATCGTCGCTGGTGGATTAGTTGGGCTAGCAATTAGCTTCCGCAATCTACCAGATGTGCGGGTATTACGTAGCTATGCGCCGACAGAAACAACCTATATCTACGATGTCAAAGGCTTACAACTAGCTAGCCTCCATGATGAAGCTAACCGAGAAGTTGTCCCGCTCAACCGAATTTCGCCAAATATGAAACGGGCGTTACTAGCGATCGAAGACGATCGGTTCTACTATCATCAAGGGGTGAATCTCACCGGGGTAGGACGCGCTCTCTCTGCCAACTTCAAGAAGGGTGGCGTGAGCGAAGGTGGTTCGACGATCACGATGCAGTTGATCAAGAATTTATTTCTATCCCAAAAACGCCAATTTAGTCGAAAGTTAGCTGAAGCAGTACTATCAATTCGACTCGAACAGATTTTCCGCAAAGACGAAATTTTGGAAATGTACCTCAACCAAGTCTATTGGGGTCACAATAATTATGGGGTCGAAACTGCCGCCCAAAGTTATTTTGGTAAACATGCCTCCGATCTTAACTTGGCAGAAGGAGCAATGATGGCAGGGTTGATCGCTGCACCAGAAAAATATAGTCCATTTATCAACTTTAAAGTATCAAAAAAACGTCAAGAGCAAGTCTTAGGGCGGATGCTAGAGCTAAACTGGATTACCGCCGCCGAAGAAAAAAAGGCGCGAGAATATAAACTCAAGCTCGGTAAAATCAAAACTTGGCAGACTAGTAAACTGCCCTATGTTACGGATACCGCGATCGAAGAACTCAACCAACGCTTTGGGAGAGAAACAGTCCGCAAAGGCGGAATGCGGATTCAGACAACGATCGATTATAACTTCCAAATCGCGGCGGAAAAAGTTGTCGCTAATGCTTACGAGCGACTGGGTAGAAATAAATATCAAATTAGTCTCGTCGCGATCGATCCACGCACTCACTTTGTGAAAGCAATGGTAGGTGGGGTAGATTACAAAAAGAGTAATTTCAACCGCGCCATGTATGCGAATCGTCAACCAGGTTCCTCGTTCAAACCCTTCGTTTATTACACCGCCTTCGCTACTGGGAAATTTTCGCCAGAGTCAACGGTAGAGGATAGCCCTGTCCGCTACCGCGACGGAAGTGGCTACTATTCTCCCCGCAACTATGGCGGCGGGTATTCTGGATCGATGAGTATTCGCCATGCCTTGATGGTATCAGCCAACGTCCCAGCAGTGAAAATGGGTAAAGCAGTAGGCTTGGATAAAGTAATCCAAACCTGTCGCACTCTAGGCATCAAAAGCCCGATCGAACCTGTTGTGTCCTTACCATTAGGGGCGGTTGGTGTTACCCCAGTCGAAATGGCTGGGGCATTTGCAACATTTGCGAGTAATGGCTGGCAATCCGAAACCACCAGCATCCTACGTGTCACGGATAGCGACGGAAATATTCTCCTAGACAATACTCCTCAGCCTCAACTAGTTCTCGATTCTTGGGCAGCAGCACAGACTAACAGTGCGCTCCAATCAGTAGTCAATGGTGGTACTGGTAAAGAAGCCTATATCGGTCGTCCAGCCGCTGGAAAAACTGGAACCACTTCCTCCGAGCGAGATGTCTGGTTTGTGGGCTATGTGCCCCAGCTAGCCGCCTCTGTGTGGATTGGTAAAGATGACTACACCCCTCTAGGTCATGGGGTGACAGGTGGTACTTATGCGGCACCAATTTGGCGGAGTTTCATGCAGGAGGCTCTCAAAAATGAGCCTGTAGAATCTTTCTTACCGCCCTCGAAGTTTAAACGTCCGGGGAGTTGAAAGTTGAAAGTTGAAAGTTGAAAGTTATTTTTCTTTGCTGCTAGGAATAAGATCGATCCAAACAGCCTATCACTTTCAACTTTCAACTAACTTACCTATTTATCGATTTCTAACTTCATGCGATCGAGAGTTTGATTCATTTGCTCAAACATTTGGACTGGAGTAATCCCAAACTGGCTCATCTGAGTGTTCATTTGCTCGACTGTCATCTTTGCCATGAAGTCATCGGAGAGTTCAAACCGCTTCATGAAAATTTTGTAGCGATCGAGTAATGTTTCCATCCGATCGATAAATGCGATCTTACCATCGCGGTCAAACTTCCCATATTTACCGCCTAACTGTGTCAGTTGTTGATAATCTTCAAACAACTGTTTGGCTTCTTGTTGGATGATATCAGAATCAAAAAATCCCATGACGGAAAATATAGTAATAAGGTTAAACTGGATCAGGCATGACGATCGATGCTCATGTTCACATTTTAAGTCAGTCTCGAACCACTGAGAACTGCGGTTTCCCGTATGAGAGGATCGGTTAATGTTCGACCTACCCAAAGCAGAGCTTCGCTACCGCACCACACCTAAAAATCGTCAAGTGGCGATAATTTTAGCCTTTGCAGGTATGATCATCCCCGTAGCTGGATTTCACAAATTTTATTTAGGACAACCCGTTTGGGGTATAGTTTATATATTATTGTCCTGGACTCCGATTCCCCACATCGCTTCGGCGATCGAAGCTGTCTGGTATCTTACTCAAGATAGTACCCATTTTGACAGCAATTTTAACTCACTTACTCCACATATTTCCGCTCCGACAATTCTCTCCCATCCGATGACGACAGTAGCGGAGTCTATCCGCGAGTTGGACAAGCTCCGCGCCGATGGTTTAATCTCAGAATATGAATTCGAGCAAAAACGCCGTCAATGGCTTGATCGGGTTTAGTTGAAAGTTGAAAGTTGAAAGTGAATAACGTGAGTCTAAAGCCTAAAACCTAAAGCCTAAAGCCTAACTTGGAACACGACTCATTTCGTACCGTTCAGTTTTTCTTAAAGATGTCCTTACGATCGCGGATTATCGAAGATCCTTATTATCGATTTCAGTCAGCATTTGAGATTGCTGTAGCTGCTGATTTGGGTGTGAAAATCGATGTCAATCAGGCTGGTGTGGATGATTGGTTGCGTTTACCAGGAATTTCGATTCATCAAGCCCGTCAATTAGTCGCTTTGAGTCAAGCTGGCGTGCCTTTTTATTCAATTTCCGATCTTGTTGCTGCGCTGAATATCCCTTTGCAGAGACTCCAGTGGTTAGCTCCAGTACTGAGTTTCCAGTATTACGATCGATCATTAGTCTTACCATCTGTCCAGATAAATCAAGCCACCGTAGCTGAATTAGTCCAAATTCCCCAGCTTGCACTAGCATTGGCAACTGAAATCGTCAATCAAAGAGAGCAGGGTGGTAAGTTTACCGATTTAATTAATCTACAACAACGGCTGGGATTATCTGGTGAATTAATTGGTGAATTGATGCATTATTTACAATTTTGATCTGCTGCGAAGATCTTTCCCCCCCAACTGCCCTTGTAAACGAGTTGCTCTTGCTCCCTCCCCTTTCTAAGGGGAGGGCTGGGGTGGGATAAAAATCTCCGCAGTAATTGCCTAAACCGAATTTAACGCCGCCACTAGTCGATCGTTTTCGGCAATAGTCCGCACCGCGACACGAAAAAATCTATCTCCCAATTCGGGAAAACTGATACAGTCGCGGATTAAGATCTGATGTTGTTGGAGTAGTTGAGTTTGAAGTTCAGTTGCAGAACGATCGGACTTAACCAGGATAAAGTTGGCAGCCCCAGGATAGGGGTGTAAACCAGATATGTGCTGCAATCCCTCAAATAAGCGATTTCGAGCGGGTGTGAGCCAATCCCAGGTTCGCTGCTGAAACTCCCTGTCAGGGAGAACGGCGATCGCAGCGGCGGCCGCTAGAGCATTGACAGGCCAAGGATCGCGCCAACTTTTCCAGCGATGCAATCTGTCTGGATGCGCGATACAGTAGCCCAGTCGCAATCCTGGCAAGCTATAAAATTTTGTGAGCGATCGCAAAATCACCAGATTGGGATATTGGTCAATGAAGGGGATTAAACTTTGTTGTTCTGAAAGGGGTAGGAAGTCCATAAAGGACTCATCAATTACTACGAGGTCAAATTGTGACAAATAAGGCAGAATTGTTTCTTGTCGCCAAATTTGTCCAGTCGGATTGTGGGGATTATTAATGATCAGTCCGAGGGAATGAGGAATCGCGCCTGGTAGATGGCGTAAGGCGAAGTCCAGATCGCCAATTTCCCCATCATCCATGATCATCGATCGAGCGATGATTCTGGTGCCAAAAGTTTGGAGCGATCGCCAATAGTCACCAAAGGCGGGTGTAGGGATGAGGGTGGTGTTGAGTTTAGAAAACTCCCACCCAGCCCAAGTCAAGAGTTCCGCAGCCCCATTGCCCGGTAGTACCCAGTCAGGCTCGATATTGTGATGAGACGCGATCGCCTGACAAAGCTCAGGATAGTCAGGATCAGGATAGCTGGTTAGAGTATCCAGGTGCAGCTTAATACCAGCGAGTGCCGTTGGGGGAGGCCCCAACGGACTAATACTCGCTGAAAAATCTAAGATCAGAGAGGGGGGACAACCCGCTACTGTAGCTGCCCAGTTTGGGTTCCCCCCATGTTGAGGTCGATTCAAATAGTCTTCCCGAAGATGAATTCAGTTAAATTAGTCGTCTTTGCTCTCGGACACTTTGTCCTTGAATAGTTTACCTGCAGAGAAAGCAGGTACTTTAGTTGCGGGAATTTCCATTTTCTCGCCAGTTCTAGGATTGCGACCTTCACGTTTTTGGCGATTTCTGGGTTCAAAGGAACCAAATCCTACCAGTGTAACTTTGTCACCTTTCGACACAGCTTCCATGATTGCTTCCAATGCTGCTGACAAAACTGTATCAGCCTGCTTTTTGGTCACACTAGCTTTCTCAGCTACTTGATCGACTAATTCACCTTTATTCATGTGTAGATCTCCATTGATGATGTGGTAAATGGACTGGCACAGCAACATTATTCGGATGGCTGCCATTCCAGTGGAAAGTTAGGCTTTAGGCGCAGAAGTGGCACAGTGACGTGTTAACGCATTGATACCTGATCTTTTGCGCTTGAAGCTTGCATGTTTTCTGGCGAAGAGGCTTGCGATTACATGCCGAAATTGCCAGTCTAGTTTGCCACCTTTGTTGCTGAAACTCTCATGCGATATTACTTCCACTGCATTATTCTAATGTCTACAAGCCTAATCTGGATCGCTAAAAGCTTTAATTTATGTTGATTTTCATGATTTTACGTATTATTTACGTGAAATTTGCCAAAAAACAGGGGTCTGGGAGCTACAGACTGAGGATTAGGGACTAATATCTATCCCTAATTTACTACTGCTGAACAGCCAAGACCCGAACTTTTAGACCCAATCGGTCCAAACTACCGTACAAATTTATTTCCCCATCAGTAATCTCGCATCAGTTCCAGGGGTATAGTTGCCCTGAGGTTTGTTGTCGTTGAGAATGCGAGGAGTGAGCAAGACAACTACCTCTTGGCGTTGATTAGCTTTGGTTGTGCTGCGGAACAGAGCACCAAGAATGGGGATATCACCGAGAATTGGTACTTTGGTAACACTGGAGCGATCGGTTTCTTGAATAATTCCGGATAAGATCAAGGTCTGACCGTCACGTAGCCGGATTTCGCCAGAGTTTAGTGTCCGTGATTGTAACAAACTGATATCACCATCGGAAGTAGTCACAGTATTACCGATCGAGGATACAGTGGGTGAGACTGAAACAGAAACATACCCATTATCATCAATCCGGTTGACCAGTAAATCAACAATTAGGCCAGCACTTTTGGGAAATATCTCTTTGGTAATCACAGGTGGAGTACTGGTGCTGGTAGTAGTTTTAAATCCGCCAAATACTTCCTGTGTCAAGTTAATCGTAGATCTTTGACCTTCTTGAACCACGATCGTCGGATCTGTTAAAATTTTGCCGTTACCACTAATAATTTGAGCTTGAATACTCGATAAAAACTTATTAGCAACACCCTGCAAGCTAAGTGTCGTAGCATCTGAGGATGCGACACTTGACAATGTTGAACTTATTGGTGAAGAGCCACCAAAGTTTACCGAGGCAGTACCTTGATCTGAGGTGACAATGGTATTACCACTACTGAAGCTCAGACTACTTTTGAGCGTATCCGTATTAGATAAAATGATGTCAACAATTTTGACGTTCAAGGAAACTTGACGGCGACGCGCATCCAGTCTGGTTAACAGAGCTGTAGCCATTTCGACCTTCCGGGGAGAACCAACAAGTGTAATTGAGTTCAATCGTTCGTCCGTGCTAACAGCTAGACCGTTCAAGACGAGCGGACTATTCTTAGTGATAGCTTGGAGTGTTTGAATTGAGGCAACCCGAGTCTCTGTGACGCTAGATAGTGCCGAACCAGCCAGCGCGGAAGTAACGCCATCAACTTTTTTAGAGATGTCAACACCTGTACTGGTAGTAGTAATCGAAGTTACTGGAATTTGGGATTCTGCACCTTGAGTTGCCAGGAAGTTGGCAGCAGCAGCGGAAGTTACTTGATTTAGCCGCACAGTACGGACGATCGTTTCGCGGATCGAATCAGGTAATCTAGCCCCAACGAAGATGGTATTACCGATCCGATTTGCTTCCAACCCACTAAGTTGGAGTACATAGTTGAAGGCATTTTGGACTGGTTCATTTCGGAGGTTGATCGTGACGGTAGCATCAGTTTTGGGTTTACCATCAGCAGCAATTGCACTATCAGAATAAGCCAGATTGAGATTTGCCGATCGAGCTAATGACTCCAGAACTTCCCGTGCGGGAGAGTTTTTCAAGACCATATTGATGCGCGCGTCAGAATCCAGATTGATCTGTGGGATTGCGGCATCAATATTGGAAATACTGATATCACCGACTGGTGGCGCAACGGCACGCGGCATCGTGGGAGTCAGGAGTCCCACACCAGGGGTGGGAGTAGCACCATCAATGGTGATCTTGGGATTGGGAATCAGCGGCGTGCCAACAGGGGCTGGGGGTGCTTGAACGAGTGAATTACTGCTAGGAACGGCTGGTTGATTTGCTCCAGTTGTTTTTGGTGCTGCATTGACACTAGTTGTAGACAGTGCGGTAACTGCGCTGCCCATCATTAGAATGCTAGTAATAATCTGTTTACGTTTTCTCACTTTTATAGATCTCCTATTCCAGGAAAATATTTACGGGGTATTTGTTAGTTGCCAGTTAGCAGTTAATTGAGCTGAAGGATGGAAGTTTGTCACCAGTTTGAGTACCGCTAGATCCTTCTTTAACTGTTAAATATTCACTATCGATCACTTTTTCGGTGGTGTTGCTGCTGGTGGCACAGCAGCAGCCTGTTCTTCAGTAGTCATGGGGATCAGGGCTTGGATTTTGAATGAGGTTCTGATGATGGGTTCGGGCTGGGGAATGAGCTTTCCGTTATCATCTGTCAATATCTTCAGCGTTGTCGGATCGACATCCGCATGAAAAGTCTTAACCAGGAGTAGTTGATCCAATCTTTCGATCGTGCGTAAGATCGATTGGATTTGCTCAAAGTTGCCATCGATCGAGATTTCGATGTTTTTACGTCTGATTTTGTTGTCCAACTGTTTGCCCAAAGAACCGTCATTGACAACAGCCGAAGTGGCGGAAATGCCATCAGCATTAGGTGCATCTGGTTTGAACGATCGCAAGTAACCTTTCCGGATACTGACCAATTTACTTAGATCTAGTAACAGAGTATCTAATTTTTTGTCATTAGCAAAGAGTCCAGTTACTACCTGCTTTTGGACATTAGCTTTGTCGAGGCTTTGTTCGGCAGCAGCAATTTTTTTAGCATTTTCTTTGCGCTGCAAAATCTGATCTTTAGTTTGAGCTAATTTGATTTCTAGCTCCTGGTTTTTAGTCATTTGTGGTTGCAAAGAACTAATAAATATATATCCAGAAATTCCAATTCCAACAACAGTTAAACATAAACCACTAACAAGTGGGCTAAATGTAATTCCAAAGACTGATGGATATGTTGGAGCAGAAATAAACGACGTATTACTTACTAAATCGCTTTCGATTAAATCGCTACTATATGTCATGGTTTAAGCACCTGCTGTTGTTGAAGACTTTTGAGTCGAGGTATTACTTACTAAATCGCTTTCGATTAAATCGCTACTATATGTCATGGTTTAAGCACCTGCTGTTGTTGAAGACTTTTGAGTCGAGTTACTAAACCGACAGCACCTTTACGCTCCAATTCACGGATCGTATCTACTGAGGATGTGCGCTTGAGTGAAGTTATAATTTGGTATGCAACCACAGGTGGTAGCTGAAGTTTCTTTGGCCGAGTCGCTCCTGGTGCGGTAGTGCTGCTTTTGTTGGCATTCACATCGATTGGATCGAGGATTAGTCCAGGTGTAATAGCTGCACCGACTAAGTGGGTGTCCGCAGGGTTGAAAAATGCGGACTTCTTCAGAGTCAAGATAAAATTATTGACTTCATCGAAAGATTTGGCTATCCCCGAAATTTGGAGCTTGGTAGTAGGTATTTCTGGGGGGAGAGTCGCTACAGCCGCAGTTGGAGGCGTTGGAGCTGCCGCAGTGGTCGTACTACTAGTGCTAGTAGCTGGAGTCGCAGCAGTTGTCCCGACCGCAGGACTAGGACTAGGACTGGGGGCAAGCTTCGCTTCGGGGTTGGGTGGAGTGGAGATTTTGGCAGCCAAACCACCACTAGGAGCTACGGGTGTAGGTGTAGCAGTCGCTGAAACAGGAAGTTTGGTTTCAGTTTGAATGATCTGGGCAATCTGAACACCTTGAGGAATACTTTCACGCAAATCTTGGAGTACAGCCGACCAGGGTTGAACCTGAGTGAAAACACTAGCGAAAGAGTTGGTTTCGTCAGTTGTTTGGGTTATTTGTGTATTTAGTTGTTGTAGCCGTCGATCTTGAACTTGGAGACTACCTAATTTTTGGTCGAGGTCTTTCTGTTTGGCTTCAAGTTGGGTAGTTTGTTGACCCAGCCACAGCCAACCACCGCCAGCGGCAAGTAGACTGAGTGCGGCTACACCCATGCCGATAAACAGCGGAGCTTTGCTATATTTGACAGGTGCAACGGTTGTGCCATTGGCGAAACTACTCTGCAGACCTGTTTGGTATTCAGCTCGTTCGCGCAGTAAATTGATATCTAGACTATACATATTTTTATATCTCGCGCATTCCTAGTCCTAGAACTACTCCTAGTCCAGGTCGTTGACCAATGGGAATATCCATTTCTGGCTCCAAACCTAATCCGCCAATGGGATCAACTTGGGTAGTGGGAATACTCAATCGCTGGGTGAAGAAGAGGTCGAGTTGCCCTAATCCGCCACCTGGGCCTGCGAGGAGTAGTTGTTCGAGTTTGAGTTCTTGGCCGTTGTGACTCATATAAAACTCGATACTGCGACGTACTTCGTCAGCTAGTTCAGCTAAGATGCGCATCATTGCTGCCATCCCCGGATTGATACTGGTCATGCTCGTATTGTTATTCATGCTGCTGACCGGAATATCGGGGATGGTGATATCTTGCAACATGTCGGAGTTCCTAGTAAAAGGGAGATTCATCGCATTACTGAGAGCTTCTTGTAGTTGAAACGTCCCAATCGGTACGGTGCGATTAAATTGCGGAATACCATTAACGACGATCGCAATTTCGGTGCAATCAAATTCGATATCAATTAAAACAACCGCTTCTTGGGGCGCAAATTGGCGCAGTTGTTCTTTAATTGTCCGGAGGACTGCAAAGCTACTAATCTCTAAAACTTTTACTGATAATCCTGCATATTGGAATGTTTCAATATAACTATCAGTAACTTCTTTTCGGGTAGCTGCTAGCATTACCTGTACTTTATCTAACCCATCTTCGTCAGTGATTAGATCGAGTTTTTGATAATCTAAATCGACTTCTTCTCGAGGGTATGGTAAGTATAGTGCTGCTTCCTGATTGAGAATCAGATCTCGCACTTCTCGATCATTTAATTCGGCTGGTAGCGGAATCAATTTAATCACGGCTTCTCGCATTGGTACTGAGGTCGTAACATGAGTTGCCTTGATTTTGTTGTCAGCGAGGGTCGTGCGAATCAAATCACCTAACTCTTGGGGATTAACAATTCTTCCTTCTTCAAAAATTCCTTCGGGAACTTCAGCAGAACAAAGATGTTTGAGAGTGAGATCTGCACCTTTTTTTTGGAGTTGGGCAATATTGATCCGTTCGGATCCAAGTTCGATCG
>JANYIT010000174.1 GCA_025358725.1 Chamaesiphon sp. GL140_3_metabinner_129_sub | reverse complement strand
CCCCGATTATCTTAATTTCCTCGATCGACTTGTCAAAGTTCGGAAACTAGAACAGGATAGTTGGCAAGAAAAGCAATATTACCAGCAGGAAGTCAGTCCCAATCTGTATACTCAATACGAGCTATTGTTTCGCGAAGACGTAAGTGAGAAAATTCGACAGTTAGGAGCAAATTATCCGGCTAACCCTATTGCTCTAGGATCTGGTTCTAACGGAGAAGTTCATAATTTAGTCGCCCTAACTTTAGACTATTTCGATCCTAATGGTAAATTAATCATTGACGATCGACAGACAATTTACTGGAACGATGTAACTGGAGAGAAGGATGGGTATGGATATGCGATCGCGACTGCCAATCAAACGCCAGCATTGGGTAAAATCATCCCAGTAGATTCTCTCCTGGGGTCTTTAACCGAACTCTACCAAAACTTAGTCAGAATTAAACAGCAATATTTAGCCAATCTAGATGATGATGCAGATCCCAAAGCTGTTACTACTTCTTCCGAACGTCTCAATCGCATTCAACGCCGGATCGATCGAATGAGTTTTGAGGATATGCCAGCGGATATCCCGCCCAAACTCCTGAGAACAGCAATTGGCAAATTAGACGGATGGAAAGAGTCTAAAGATGTCCACAAGCTATTGCAATCTTATGCTGACGGTGCCAAATCCCAATTACCCAACCCTCAATTTCTGACAGAGTTTTTAGTTGCGGTCGATCGATTGAATCTAATGCCTCAAGCTAAATCAAAAAAAGCTAAACTCAAGCTAACAATTTGTGCTGTGTTGTTAAAAATGTGAAACCTAGTTGGTACATATCCCCGACTTCTTGAAGAAGTCGGGGATATAGCAGCCTCTAAGATCGTATCTTTCTCAGCAAAAATTAATCTGGCTATTAGGTTCGTCTCATGTCGATCGCGAGTCTTTAGATTACAGTGAAGAATATGATGCTCAAATTGCTTGACGGAACAGCCCCACCAGATTTTTCAATGCAACCCCTCACCAAATTCCAGGAGAGATTCCGTCAAGTCAGACAACGGCATCTCGATCCTGCTTCACTCCAGTTTCGACTCACCCTCGAAATCTCACTACTATCGATTCTCGGCTTGAGTAGCGTCGCTGTATGGACGAGTTGGAAAATGCAGCAGATTCTAATTACGACACATACTCAGCAAGTCGAATATATTGCCAATCGCTTTCCCCGCGATGTCGAACTTTATAGTGATATGCTACCAATTGCTGAGGGGCTGCAAAAAACGATCGATAATGTCTCGGTACCAGGTTTAGCAATTTGGTTCAAAAGCACGGATGGTAAGATGACTCTCGCTAAATCCAGCGAGGTGACAGCCGAATTGATGTCTAGCGGCGAGATGCCCCTCAAACCCCAAGTATACCAAGTCGGCGATCGATCGATGATTTTGTATCGCGGGGCGGTAAAGGTGCATGAGAAACCGCTGGGTAATGTTTATATGGCGCAGGATGTCACAGCGGAGCAACGTCAATTGATTGCGGCGATTCAAGGTTTAACCGCTGTTTGCATTCTAGCAACCATCCTCACAATTCTGGCGATCGCCATGCGAATTCGTCGATCGCTCCAACCGTTGCAGGAAATGAGTCGGATGGCGGGAGCAATTTCCGCAGCAGATCTAAATAACGCTCAATTGCAACTCAACAATGCGCCGACTGAAGTTAAGGAATTAGCCCAAACTTTTAATATGATGCTGTCACGGCTGGGTGATGCTTGGGAACAACAGCGACAATTTATCGGCAATATTTCCCATGAGTTACGCACGCCATTAACGGTGGTATCGGGCTATTTACAGAGCTTATTACGGCGGAGTAATATCAACGAGAAGCTTTAGAAACGGCAGGTGCAGAAGCCGATCGTACCATCAAATTACTTCAAGATTTATTAGATTTGGCACGGGCAGATAGTGGTTATACCCGTTATCATTTAGAACCATTGTTGTTAAATGAACTGGTATCAGAAGTGGCTGATATAAATAAAAATTTGGGCAATCGATCTATTCAAGTTGATGCCACAGAAAATATTGAAGCAGTTGTCGATCGCGATCGATTGAAACAGGTATTAATTAATCTCTTGGATAATGCAATTAAATATTCGGGCGCAGAACAACCAATCGAATTGATTGTCGAACGGATCGATAAACAAGCAGTAATTCGAGTACGCGATCGCGGTATCGGTATTCCCCTTCAGGATCGGGGGCGCATTTTTGAACGCTTTTATCGAGTTGATGAAGATCGCGCCCGCACGACTGGCGGACATGGACTGGGACTCGCGATCGCCAAAACATTAGTAGAAGGAATGGGTGGTAAAATTACGGTGCGATCTACAGTTGGTGAAGGCAGCGAATTTACGCTCATCTTCCCGAAATAACAGAGAATATTAACGATCGAAAGATCGATTGTTTTGGAGAGGATAAATCGTGGTGGATCGAGTGTTAATAGAATTGATGACGATCGCGATCGACACGCTTCAGGTGGAAATCTTAGAACGTGAAAAATCAGAGCAAATCCTCAGATCGATCGTCGAAGGAACGGTTTCAGTTACAGGTGTAGATTTCTTTCGATCGTTAGTTCGTTCCTTATCGCAAGCTCTGGGTGTTCGTTATGCCTTTATCAGTGAATGTATGGATGCTCCACCTACCCGCGTTCGCAGCTTTGCCTTTTGGGAGGGAAATGACTTTGGTGAAGAGTTTGAGTACAATTTACACGGTACGCCCTGCGAACGAATTGTTGACACTAACAGCTATCAGTGTTTTCCCACACAGCTTCAAACCCTATTTCCTGAAGATCGAGATCTCGTAGATATGTTAGCCCAAAGCTATGCCGGAATTCCGTTACTAACTTCGACGGGGCATTTGTTGGGGCATCTCGCGGTACTAGATGATAAGTCGATGGAGTCTAATGAGTGCAATCAGGCAATCCTAGAAATCTTTGCAGCAAGAGCAGCGGCGGAAATGGAACGGTTGCAAATGGAAAAAGCATTAGCCAGACTAGCCGAAATTGGCGAATTAGCCGCCACAATCGTCCATGAGGTACGAAATCCCCTCACCACGATTATGATGGGCTTAAATGCCTTTAAAAAGCTGGAATTAACCGATCGATTTCAAGAATATCTGAACCTATCATTAGACGAAGCCGATCGATTAGAACGGTTACTGAGTCAGATTTTGCTCTATTCTCGACCCCAAACACTCGATCGATCTGAAATCGAGCTAAATAGCTTCATCACCGAGACGTTAAATATCTTGCAAACTAGCCCTGTAGCTGCGGGGAAAAATCTGAATTTCGTGGCGAATATTGCACCAGTAAATATTTCAGTCGATCGAGATAAATTGAAGCAGGTATTAATTAATTTAATCACCAATGCTTGTGAAGCAGTAAGTATCGACGAGCCGATCTCAATTAGCCTGCAACATGGTGAAAATCGGCGAATTTGTATTTCAATTCATAATGGTGGTACGCCGATTCCGGCTGATATTTTGCCACAATTAACCAAGCCTTTTTTTACAACTAAAGCCAGTGGCACCGGATTGGGTTTAGCGATCGTCAAACGGATTGTGGAAGCTCACGATGGCGAGTTGGGGATTGAGTCAGGAGAGGAGATTGGCTCGATCGTCACAGTTCAATTGCCACTGGTGTTGTTTTAGATTAGTATCGATCGACAGAAAGTTTCTGTATAATAAACACCTCAGCAGTTCGGCGAAAAGAGGTGATACGATGGCAGAGACGACAGGGGTTGTAAACTTCTATAGCGTCGGTGACGAGTTCGGAGAATTCTCAAACTTCGCACCTTATTCGTTCGCCCTCGACGGAGAGCGGTGGCCGACCTCGGAACACTACTTCCAAGCGCAGAAGTTCGAGGACAAAACATACAAGGCCAAGATTCGCAAATCCAACTCGCCGATGCTTGCCGCTCAGATGGGACGAGATCGCAAGCAGAAACTTCGACGAGATTGGGAGTCTGTCAAGGTCGGAGTAATGCGGGCGGCAGTGTTGGCCAAGTTTACCCAGCACGAGGAACTTATCGCGCTGCTACTCTCTACTGGAGATTCCAAACTGATTGAGCATACCGAAAACGACGACTACTGGGGCGATGGCGGTGACGGCAGCGGCAAGAACATGCTCGGACGTATCCTCATGCAAGTGCGGGAGTCGCTGCGGTTATCTCAAGACACCGAACAGGGAACAGTACCTTAGACACAGAAGGTATAAAGGTTTAGTATAATTGAGGTGTATTAGGTCAATTTTTATAATGAAGTACCCTTTTCACACCCAATCCAAGCCAGTTGTTGGTGAAGAAGCTAGAAAGCTGATCGAAGCGATCGAATCAGGTCAATCCGTTACCAACGATCGCGCCCTTGCATTAGCCAAACGTATCGCAGATCGTCGTCACAAAGCTCAAGCCAATGCCCAGCCAAAGTAAATTTGAAGGAATCGACTTTTCCCAAATTCCAGTCGAACGCCTTACCCCTGACATCCTCAACTTAGGACAGGGGTTTCGTTGTCTTCGGGGAGAATTTGTTACTTACTGGAAACAAGGCAGGATTAAGCGAGAAGCAGATGCTCATATTTGCCATTGCTGGGCGATCCGAAGTGGAGATTCCCTCGCAGGCTATATCACCCTTCTAGCTGACAAATTACAAGTTGAAAATCCAATCCTGGTAGAAGAAGGCGTGAAGTATCAAACTTTTCCTGCCATCAAAATCGGTTTACTGGCTGTAGATCGACGTGCTAAAGGAGCAGGTCGTCATCTGGTAGAATGGGCGATCGAGTATGTGGTATCTGAGATTGTTCCAGTTGTTGGGGTGCGGTTTGTGACAGTGGATGCGTTATACGATAGAGATTTTGAGCCAGCTTATGATGCGTCAGGGTTTTATACCAAGCTAGGCTTTGACTTTGCCGATCCTCATGAAAGCCTCCCTCCAGAAATGCCCTATCGCACGATGTACTTCGATCTGAAGCCTGTGATTGAATTGTTGAATCTATAACCTCCAGAAACAGTATCGAAGAGATTATATTTCCTCACAAACTATTCCCGCAGAGAATAACCAACACCGCGCGCGGTATGAATCAATCGCTTCTCACTATCCTGCTCTAACTTCAACCGCAGATAGCGAACATAAACCTCGATGATATTTGAATCGCCGAGAAAATCATAACCCCAAATATTTTCGAGGATTTGGTCTCTAGTAAATACCTGTCGCGGATGACTCATGAGGTATTGCAGCAGATCGAACTCTTTGGCAGTTAATTCGATCGATCTTTGCCCTCGATGGACTTCACGAGTACGGCGATTGAGGCTCAAATCCTCAAACTGCAACAGATCTGTATCCGTTTCCTGGGTGCGCCGCAGATGAGCGCGGATTCTGGCTAATAGCTCCTCAATGCTAAAAGGTTTGACCAAATAATCATCAGCTCCCGCATCTAAACCAGTCACCCGATCTCCGACTTCATCTTTCGCCGTCAGTAAAATTACCGGAATTTTAATTCCAGTCGCTCTCAATCGCCGACAAAGTTCTACCCCAGTCAGCCCTGGCATCATCCAATCCAAAATCGCTAAATCTGGCTCTGACTCTCGCGCCAGCGATAATCCTGACATCCCATCATGTGCCACAGTAACGCGATAACCTTCGCTTTGCAATTCCAACTCGATAAATCGGGCGAGTTTGATTTCATCTTCAACCAACAGGATATGTTGTGCTGTCATCTGTTTTTCCTTCGCCTTTGTTGGTAGTGCCCATTCACTAATTATCGTGCTTGGGCGGTTATTTGGGCATTTTCAGAGCTGGAGCCGATTGAATGGTACAGGGCTTTTTGTCACATTGCTGCTCGTAGAGCTTTCCGACATAAGGCTTCTGCCACACCAGGGGAATTTCTAGCAATGCCTGGGTTCCAGTGAATGCTTGCCCGATGAACAGGAGGAGTGCGATCGAATTTAAAACAATATGAATATTTCGCCACCGATGAGTACGATCTTGATAGATCTCTCTAACGATCGCTAAGGAAAAAATCATTAATATCGCCGCAGTAATCCCATAATAGTAATGGGAAATATACCACTGTTCTGTTTTTCGATAAACCCCATCCTGACTGCCTATTACAATTAGCGCAACACTGGTAAGGATGGCAAATACGCTCCGCCAGAGTCTGGTTTTTGCACGGTACAGTAATGATAATGATGCGATCGCCGCCACAAAAACAAGGCTAATTAAGATCGCCTGAAATGGATTTTGCACCCACACTTGCTTATCTATAATATGGCCGAACACATCATTTGCAAATGCGATGAGGACGATACCCACCACCGAACCAGTCAGCCACCGACCTAATTGAGCATGTTCGGGGCCTGCACTGGGCGGAATGGCACTTTTAGATCCAGTCGATACCTGCAACCGTCGCTGACGAGTTTGGAGCGCACGATTGACAACTATGCCAATTAATGGAAATACCACAATCACAGCAATGAATGGATGTAGTAATAAGATCGTATCTCTATCCATAAATAACCTCTTTTAATTAATTAACAATTGATAATTAGTAATTATAAATATCCTAAATGAGCAACTTGACATCTAGTAAACTTAAAGAGACAAAGTGCAAAGATAGATTGCTTTTGTCTTTGTCTCTCTAAATACACAGTGTTCATACTAATAACTGCAATCTAACAAATCAGGCTATTACTTAACTTCACTTGCTGGAAATGCAGTTATTCTGCCTTTTCTGACAGCAACTACCACATCGTAAGTAGCACAATAAGAGAAGGTGACATTATTGGCTTTGTTGTATAAATTGACGACCATTCCTGCCCCACCAGCTTGAACGCCTAGCGGTTCTAGATCGCCATAAAAGAACCGACGCAGTTGATCGCCACCGCCAATCTGACCCTTATTTTTAGTAATTAAGCTGATTTTTTCCTGGACAGAGGGGCCTTCAGCCGCACTAGCCACTATGCCAATCGATGGAGTGAATGTGTAAGGGGCAACATTACCGACAGTAACTAAGCCCAACATTGCAACACTTGTAACCAAAGAAGTTAATTTCATGAGAGTATCCTGCTGAATATCGATATCATGTGTTTCAGACGAACCCAACTGGTTCACTGATATAACTATCGCAGCCACCACTGAAAGCTCTCTGAATTAGATCGATCGATTCCCTGAATTTATGCTGAAACTTTGCTCAGTTAAATCTCAGCAATTTCTCAGCATCAGGATGACCACGCTACTGCTAATCCTGGCTATTTGTAGATTTAGACGACCTGTGGTAGCAGATCAGGTGAAGCGGCTGAAGGAGTGCGATCTTGGCATACTAAATCACATTTAATTGTTCAGGAAGATTACGCCCGATCAATCTAGCTGATTTGCTTGATCGAAGATCAGATCGATTTTTTAACCCAAGGTGTTAATTACTTTCGTCGAGATTTGGGGGTAATTGTCCTAATTGCTTTGATAATATCTGCAATTCAACAATTTGATAATACTCCTATTGCTAATCAAATGACCTCCGCATAGATGTATTTGGATTAGGGTGGGCAATGCCCAAATCTATAGCAATTTTATTTGAGTTCATTTAGGAATTGATCGTTTTGAAGATTAATATAAGAGGTAATTAAGATGGAAACCCAATCAACTAGTAGTAATAATTCACCCGAAAATTTTAGCGATACCGAACGGCCCCCCCCTTTATAAGGGCAGGGCTGGGGTGGGGTAACACAGACTACGCAGCAACTCAAATAACTTGTGTACACACGGGTAGGTCAGCAGTGTGGGATCGATCGAATCTACTTTGTACCGATCGATCCAGCTATAATATTAATCATCATTGCGACAATTGTTGTATTGAAAAAGAATGATAAAACACCATGCAATAAGCTCAAGCGTCTCATCTCGCGGGAGGTGACACTAATATCGGAAACCTGACTGGTCATGCCAATTACAAATGAGAAGTAGAGAAAATCCCAATAATCTGGCTCAATTTCACCAGGAAAGTCTAAACCGTCTGCTTTACACTCAGCCAGCGTTCGCTCTGCTTGATAGTAGATATGTGCATAGTGTTGAGCAAAAATAGTGTGTACTAGCAGCCAGGAACTGACAATTGTGGCAATAGCGAGTCCTAGATGTAAAAATAACAGACTATTTTCCTTGCCTTTATCTTGTAAAATCAGCGCGATCGCCACCACACTGATGCAAGCAGCGGTCGTAATCAAGCTCAAAATTACCACCCGTCCTTCGTCCTCTTGCCTCGCAAAACGGCGCATCATCTCTGGAGTAGCGCGGAGCATCAGTCGCAAAGTTAGACCCAAAAAGCAGAGCGTGAAGGCATCCCAGCTACATAGTAGTCGTGCAACCAAGTGAACTGAACTGGGCAAGAATATGATGACCAATCCCGCTAGTAGAGCAGACAGTAATAGTCGGGGGCGAATGCTGAGTTTTTTCGGCAGTCTGGAATCTGAGTTCAAGTTAATAATCTGGTGAAGATGATATAGGACAGATCCCCGACGTCTTGAAGAAGTCGGGGATCTTTTGCCGTCATGGTCGAAAAGAGGGCATTAATTAGGTTTTGCAGGAGCGACAGCTACTTTCATGGTAACTGCGGTTACGCCCTTAATTTCCTTGGCTAATCCATTAATTCGATCGAATTGGGCTTGGGTTGGTACTGTACCCGTCACCATCACTGCACCATCTTTAGCACTTACTGCTAGCGCACTGGCGGGTAAATTGGCTTCTAACTTACTCCGTACTTCACTTGCCAAGTCGCCATCTCCACGGCTGATAGCTTGACCTTTGTTGACAGTATTATTACGCTGTTCTCGTGCCCGAATATCCGAGTTTAACTGGTCGCGTCTAATTTGGCTAGTAGCATCGTCTTGGGATGATTTGGCTGATTCGGTCTTAGGAGTATTGATTTGGCTCGTAGTCGAATCAGGTGCTTCGCTACTGGTTTTAGCTACTTGTTGGCAGCCAGTCATCGCGAGCAAGACAATACCGAAGGCTGGAATAAAAGTTTTGGGGGTTAGCATAAGTTGTTTCCTCTGAAAATAATAGGATGGGAATGAGTCTGGGATCGAGGAGAGGAGGGGAGTCCCCAGGGACACTCATCACAGGGACTCTTTGCACTAGTAACCTATCCCTAGAGCACATTGTTAGAATGTTTGGCGGTTGCTGCGTTGGTAACGTCGTACACTTGCCACTGGCTAACACCTTTGCGAGTTAGGATCTCGCCCACATTGCGAACTTGAGTCTCAGAGCCATCGACGACGACGAGATAGTAGCCCTGTTCGAGCAGATCGCTATAGACTTGTGCTTCGTTATCGGGAATGCCCAGTCCAATCAGAGCACCCAATAAACTAGCTCCACCAGCACCAATCGCGGTTCCAGCCAGAGTAGTGGCTACAGCAGTCGCCGCAGCACCTGCCAACAAGACAGGCCCCACACCAGGGATGGCTAAACTGCCCAAGCCAACTAGTAAACCAGTGATACCGCCAATCGCACCACCTGTGACCGCACCAGTCACCGCGCCTTCATCAGCTTTGTTATCGATACTTCTGTGTACTTCTACGCCAGCAACTTTATCTTCTGGATCGGCATTCCGTCCAACTACTGAGACGTTATCCATTGGAAAGCCGCTACTTTTGATTTCTAGTAACGCACTCTCTGTCTCCAGCCGATTGGCGAAAACACCTACCGCTCTACGTTCGTGTTTCATGTCCATGATTTTTATCCTGATTACGTTGGCGTAGCCTCTCGCTTGCGAGCATCGAGAAGGTTAGATTCGATTCAGTCGGGATCGATATCTTTGACTACCCTTAGCATATTTAAAATCTCAGTTTAAATCGTCTACATTTCGAGAGAATTTAGCGCGGTCAAAAGGAAGAGTATTCACACCGATCTCTCGCTGGGAAAAGATCATCAGGATCTATTGCTTACAATGAATAGTTAAATAATTAACAGAAAACTTGAAGATTCTCAATAATATTAACAACATTTAACATCAATTTTTTGAGAATTAATTGAGTGCTTGTGCCTAGCCTAAACACAATAGTCTCTTGCTGCTCAGCTCATTTATATCTCACATTTTGAGGCAGTTGGCAACCCTATTTAGAGAGAGTAACCTGATCGATCGATCCTCCTATAGTCGTACAGAAGTTGATAATTCCTGTGTCCGAATTGAACTATAGGTCGATGTGCGATTTACTGAGCTGGTATAGGCTGAAGTGAGGAGTATTGCCGCGTTAAATCGATCTGGGGGAAAAGCCAAAATTGTTGCGACTAATGTTGCCAAACCTCAAGAATCAGTAAGGAGATTTAAAATCATGAAACCGACCGCACATCTAATTTTTAACCCAGTAGCCGGACAAGGTAACGCTGAGCAAGAATTAGCCCTAATTGACAGCTTATTAAGGGCAGAATTTGAGCTAAAAATCGTTCAAACTACTCCAGAAATTAGCGCCGAAGATTTAGTTGTCCAAGCAATATCTGCATCAGCCGAACTAGTGATTGCTTCGGGCGGCGACGGTACTCTTTCGGCTGTGGCTGGCAAACTAGCAAATACTGGTATTCCCTTGGGGATTATTCCTCGCGGTACCGCCAATGCCTTTGCTAATGCGCTAGGCATTCCCACCGATATTACCAATGCTTGTCAAAGTATTGTGGCGGGTGTGACCCAGGCGATCGATTTAGCTACCTGTAATGGCTACCCCATCCCCCTTTTTAAAGGGGAGTAAGAGTCCGGTCTCCCCCTTTTTAAGGGGGGTTAGGGGGGATCTTCTAGGGTTTACGAGTGCGATCTTATACTTTTCAAACATCCTCTTAGAATAAAATATTTTATTTAAGGTATTAAGGCAAAAGCGATCAGCAAATATTCGCTCATCGCTTTTCTAATTGACAGTTTGACACGATCTGTTCATCTCCTATATGTTACGATCAAGAACGAAGGAAGATTAGTAGATGTAAGATTCAAACCAGTCATAAATTCGATCCAATTCTGGCAAACTAACTAAACCGTATTGCCACAATACAATGGGCAAGCTACCGTAGTCTGACTGGGACTGCTTGAGAGCCAATTGAACAGAATCATCGGATAGATTCAGATTGTGCCGTAGAAAGTTGACAACTTGAGGGATATCTTGTTGAGACATAAAATTTTAACCATTACATAAATTTGGATGAAGAATATAGGAGTGAGATCTATTGGCTAAAACAGATCGATCTAGAAGCCATTTTTCATCAGATGTCGAATGACATTATCTTTGACAATTAACTGTCTAGATATTTCGACCAAGAGTTCGCGGAGCTGATCTGGTGAAAGATTGAGACTATTTAGCTCGATTGTCCGTACACTAAATTGTTGCTCCATTGACAATTGAAAGCATTCAGGTGACATAGCTATAACTCCAGATTTCAATAGGTTTGAGGATTTGAACTGGTGAATTAAATCAGCTTCTTTCAATCTGAGGTATTAGACATTTAGCTGTGGGAAGATGTCTAAAAGCCGATTGCCAGTTTAGGCATTCCGCGCCATTAAGCCCCAGAGGTAGATCGCTAACATCGCGCCTAATACAGCGATTACCAGCCCCGGAATACTTAGACTGGTAGCCACAAGTTGGATACTCCCTGTCGAGATCAGACTGTATAAACTACCACCGATGAATGCACCGATGACTCCCAAGATAATTGTGGATAAAATACCGCCGCCTTGATAACCAGGGTAAATAGCTTTGGCAATCGCGCCAGATAATAAGCCGAGAACTGTCCATGCAATCAGGTTCATAATGGTCTCCTTTCAGTTAACAAACTTTTGAGTAATTATTCGAGGATGTAAGGGATGACTCCGCTTAATTCGCTTCCATACCATCAGAATAGTCTGTTCATTTGACCAAGAAATCTCTCAAATGAAATAACTAACCAAAATCGAAAGTAATGCCTATACACCACGAGCAAGATCTGTGGTGAGCCTATTTTGGTTGTGAAATTTGGTTGTGAAAAATTAATTCCTATGCCAAGCCTAGAATCATCATTGGTAATTCGAGCGATATTGATACTTTAGACAGATGAGAATCTATCGCTTTGAGTTTTATATTTAATTTATAATAAAAAAATATCAAGTCGGCTAATTAGGGGGGTTTGTATGCAGATATTCTGCTCGATCGTCACTTTACTATTTATTAATGGGGCTTGTTTGTTGATCTCTTTTAATATGGAGTCAGTAGTGGAACAGAGTATGGAAGATGAGACTGAAGAGATCTTTCCCTCGACAGACTACAGTGCCAGCTTCGATCTGACCGATCTATTAGATCTCGATATCTTTGATTTTGATGTTGACGAATTAGAAAATAAGCATCAGGAAGATGAGTATACATCCACTAATAGCCGCCAGCATGAGAATTCAGCCCAATAAAAATAAGTATTCAGATATTTACATCTAAATCTTGCTCGAAGTTAACACTTTAGATAGATGGATCATCAGATTGACTGGCTTTATATTGTAGGCATAGCCAAAATTGATTCACAAACTTTAAGGAGTTGAACATGGAAAAACTTGGAACCGAGCGAGATACTTATGATGCTCATATTATCCCCGCTGAAACTGCTGCAAGAAAAGAACGAGAAGGGGATAACTACAAAAAAATTCCTGAAGGAAATCTGGAAGGAGGAGCAGCCGTAGATAATGAAGGTCTACTAAATAATTATGCCGTTGAACCAGAAATGTACTATGAGACTCCTGGCGACGCAGAGACAGACATAGATGAAGAGCCAGACATAGATGAAGAGTCAGCAGCGTAAATTATAGGCAGACTAACTAGGGCAGATTGAGAACCAGTGTCTAACTTTGAGAGCGATCGATAATAATATTATCGATCGCTCTTTTGCTAGCATTGTAGTCTTCACTCTTTAGATAGATAGCCTAAATACATTTTCTCTTTCAATAGTAGGACAAATCTGAGATTTTGAGTTGTGATAGCTTCAGACTATAGGTTGATTCGCTGCACTATCAATTCGAGATAACTTAAAGGCATCAACCCGGAAGTCCAACATAAACTACTTCCAAATCTTAAAGGAAAACCCAAATGAAAATTTTTTCAATCTGGAACCAAGTGATTCGGACAGTTCAATTCTCTTTGGTAGCCCTTGTTTGTAGTGTAGCTCTGAACTTTGGCACTGCCGCTCCTTCGCTGGCTGCTCAAGTACAGGTACCCACCCCACATTTAGCTCTATTTGGTTGGGGTGAAAAAGAAAAAGCTCAAGGTAAAGTCGAACAGCTTGTTGGCAAAGCCCAAGCAAAGACTGGTAAGAAACTTGAAGGTACTGCCAAACAAATCGATGGGCGGGCGAAATACGATCTCGGTCGTGTAGAAGATGCAGCACAACGCAATGCCAACAAGGCAGGCAAAATGGCTAAAGACATGAAAAAAGACACTGATAAGAATCTCAGCAAAGCTGGAGATTCTATTAAGGACACTGCCAATAATATGGTCGATGGCGTTAAAAAAATCATCAATAACTAAAACGATACTTTCTAAAATACCACTCGTTCGGGTATCGCGTTGCCCTGAGCTAGTCGTAGAGAAGCTTCTCCTTGTGGAGAAGGGTCGGCTTTGCCGAATCGATTCCCCTTAATTTACCAATTGGAGCAAATATTATGTCTTTCCGTTCTTTGTTTTCAATGTTTACCGTGCTAGTTATTTCTGCTGCGTTAATCCTCGGATTGGCTGTCACGCCCACGATGGCCGGATCTAGCAAAGTTACCAAAGGTACAGAACAATTGCCCAAAATTGATGCTGAAGCAGCAAAAGTGGCTGAACGTTCTGAACCAATGGGACTTGAAGAAATCGAAGCCCGCAGTAAAGGTGGTCTGAATGAAATCCAAGGTTCTGCCGACGCAAATAAAATGCACAAAGCCGATACCTCTAAACCAGGCCCTGCTCTGGCGAAGAAAATAGACAAAGCACTCGATAAAGTTACTAAATAGTCAAGCTTCCACAGTTAAATGGGGTAGTTGTAAAGCTGCAATTTCACTGCTATCCCAGTCCAAATATCTACTAATAGGTTAATCAAATATCATGGCAACCAGAAGCATTAATATCGGACTAAACGATCACGAACGGGAAGGATCGATCTGCATCTTAAATTCAGCTTTATCTAATGCCTACATCCTCCTAATTAAAACTAAAAAATATCACTGGGATGTCGTTGGGCCACAATTTATGACCTTGCATAAGTTGTGGGAAGATCACTACCAAACTCTCTCGCTCAGTGTCGATGAGTACGCAGAACGCATCCGCATGTTGGGTGGCTACCCAGTCGGTACTGCGGCTGGCTTTTTGGAATGGGCCACCTTGACCGAAGATCCTGGTGATATCCTCAGCGCAACTGAAATGGTGACGCGTCTAGTCCACGACCACGAAGAAATTATTTGCAGTTTGCGAACGGCAATCGATAAGTGTACCGAGGAGTTTCACGATGTTGGGAATGCTGATTTCTTGACTGGACAACTAGAAGAGCACGAGTCAATGGCTTGGATGCTGCGCTCATTTATCGAAGGCGAAGCTGTCAGACCTAACGGTCAAATTCCCAGCAATCGCGCTGTTGGTATCCCCGCTGGAGTTTAACTGCCGTCAATCCCATTCGTAACTTTATTATATCCCCGCAGGAATTCTACCGATGACAACGACAATGCCCGAAACCAAACCAGCTACCGCTGTAGCTACTCGCGAACGCACGATCTCCGCTGTATTAGAAAATCAAACCCAAGTCCAAGACACGATTAAACGGTTGATCGATCGGGGGATTCCGGCCGAAGATATTTCAGTAATGGGACGCAATTTCGAGTCAAATACCCGCGTCACCGGATTTATCACCAAAAAAGATGTCATCTTAGGTGGTTTGAAACAGGGTGCAATTTTTGGTTCCTTGTTTGGTTCTGTCCTCAGTCTCCTGACCGGAGTAGGTGTGCTATTTATCCCCTTTGTCGGGCCAGTCGTCGCAGCAGGGCCGATCGGTGCAGCTTTATTGGGTGCAGCATCTGGTGCTTTGGCAGGCAGCGCAGGGGCGGGTTTAGCCTCCTTACTGGTGACGCTAGGCATGTCCGAAGAGAAGGCTGCTATCTACCAAACGCTAGTCTCTGCGGGTGAATTTTTGGTGATGGTAGAAGTGCCCGAATCCCGCACTGGTGAGTACAAATTACTATTAGAAAGTGCTGGTGCCAAAGAAGTCCACACTAGCGACAAAGCTTTGCCCCGTCCCTGTGCTGGCAAATGTAACAGTCCAGACGATCTCACCCCCGATGTCAAATCGCACCTCTCTCCAGCGGCGCAAGCGATGTTCATCGAGCAATATAACGGCTCGATCGATCGTGGGAAAGCTGCCAGCGATGCCGAACACGATGCCTGGGATGTCATTCGTGCCAGCTTTACCGAAGATGATCATGGTGTGTGGTCGCAACCGAAAGCTTAACTAAGTGGGTGTTGCTGAATGCAGGGATGATTTACTCGATCGGTAATCTCCGAAATTTAAGGTAGGGGCAATTCATAAATTGCCCCTACCTTAAATTTTCAGAGCGATTCCCCCTGATTTAGTAGGGTAGAAGGCTTTCAAACCGTTGCAGAAACAATCTAATTGATGATGCTGTTGAATTGGATCTCCACCTTTTGATAGAAGGTTTAGCACGAACAAAATGCTAGTCTAAATTTTAAGGTCGTGCGAACAGTTGTAAAAACTTAAGTATTTGCTCGTCGTTCGCACCGTAAATAAACATTCACAGGGAAAATAATATGCCAAAAATATTGAATTTGCTTAAAAACTTAGTTGCTAACAGCTTTTGGGCATTCGGATTCGCTAGTTTAATCTTTGCCACAAATCTAGTCCTTCCGCAGTCCAGCTATGCAGCAACTCCAGTCAAGCAGAGTACTGAAGATGTGATTCAACCATTTGAATTGACAAATCCCGCAGCAACTCGATCGGAAGCATATGATGATATTGCTAAATTGAATAACGATCCTAAAGCACTAATCGCTGCGGAAAATAAAGAAGAGCAAGCTGAAGAAAAAGTATATGCAGCAGAACAAAAAGCGGCAAAAAGTGTTTGGAATAAATAAGTAGATCTAGCAAAGTCGATCGGCAGTAGTTCACTATACCGATCGATTGCTACTGTCTAAAACCAAGGTGATGTTGTCTTTCTAGTTGGATTGAGCAAACATTGAAAATACTACTAAAGATATAATGATTAAATATCAGCAGGTTAAAGCAACATTAACGGCAACATTAGGGCACGAACCCAGCCCAGAAGAGTGGGCAGCAGCATTAGAACTCACCATCGATCAATTAGAGGCAGATTTCCACGCTAGCGATCTCGCTCAGCGCAAAACGATCGAGGCAAATCTGGATTCACCCGTCAATCCTAGATTTAGTGCCGAAGCAAGTGTGTCAGGTGCTGGAGTAGCAAGACAGCCCATGTCTCTAATCAGAATTTCCCCATCACGGGTGTGGCATACTGGTATTTCTAGGCAGCGGATTGCTACCGAAGCTCGCAGTCATCGCAACACCTTGGGAGATAGTTCACAGTCTATGTCCGCATAGCATTAATTCCTTAGTTGAGGTAGGTATAGTTTTGGCACAACCCATTCGGATTGCGATCGTTGAAGATCATGAATTAACACGTATTGGGCTAGAAGCGGCACTCCAACGCCGCGATGGGATTGAAGTAGTGGGTGATGCCGCCAATGGTTATCAGGGGTTAAATCTCTTGAAAACTAAAAAACCCGATCTGGCGATCGTCGATATTGGATTGCCAGATATTGATGGGATCGAGATGATTCGACTGTTTCGGGAGAGTCTCGGCGAGGCTCCCAGCCCGACCAAGATTTTGATGTTGACCATGCACAAGGGCGAAGATTCGGTAATGGCCGCATTTGCAGCGGGAGCGGATGCTTACTGCATGAAAGATATCAACATGGATAAACTCGAAGAAGCGATTAGGTCAACCTATGAAGGCAATCCCTGGATCGATCCGACGATCGCGAGTATCGTCCTCCAGCAACTCCGTCAAAATACGCCCTCATCAGCAGTAGACAAAGATAAAACCATCCAAATCAAAGGATTGGAGGGGGATTACGCCGAAATTGTTGGGAGTGCGGGTTTAACCGATCGAGAAATCGAGATTTTACAATTAATCGTGCGCGGTTCTAGCAATGCGGAGATTGCCGCGCAATTATTTGTCACCGTTGGCACCATTAAAACCCATGTCCGCCATATTTTAAACAAACTCTGTGTGGACGATCGCACCCATGCCGCAGTGTTAGCTTTACGGGCTGGCTTGATTGAGTAGCGTAGATGTTCGGGTACCCATGAGTTGAGGAACTCGCAATGCTCATCTGCTGGTGCAAGATCTGAGATAACTCAGATCTTGCACCATTATTTTTGGGAGTTTTGACCCCCATCTTCCTAAAGAGAGCGATCGAGCCGTTCAAAAGTAAGAGCCGCCGAATCTTTGCGCTAGTGTACTTTTGAGCAAATCAGCTAGTAAAACACCCTAAAAATAGCCCAATCCCATCCAAACAACCGCTAAAATCACTCCCTTTTGATAGACGAATCCACCTGTGAAGTTGCGTACAGTAAAGACATCGACAAGTTCAACGCTAAGTCAACGAAAAGAACACTAAGTTAACTTCTCGACTTTAAATCAAAACTTACAGGAGTATTCATCATGAGTCTCGAAGGAAAAGCTAAAGCAACTGCTAAAGATATTGAAGGTAAAGTTCAAGAAGGCATGGGCAATCTAGCTGGAAGTAATGTCGATCGCCAGGAAGGTCAAGCTAAACAAGCTGAAGCTGAAGTCCGCCACTCTGCTGAAGACTTAAAAGAAAAAGCTGCGGATCTGGCTGAAGGGGCGAAAGAGCGGATCAAAGCTGCTGCTAAAAATGTCTCTGGCAAAGTAGAGGAGTTTGTTGGCAACGCCACTGACGATCCGGCCAAAGTAGCTGAAGGTAAGGCTAAACAAGCTGAAGCCAGCGTCCGCAACGCCAAGGAAGACCTCCGCTAGTCGCTAATTATTAGCCAAATGCTTACGCACTGATCTTCTTGGTGAATTAAGTCTGGGTGGTGCAACCCACCTAGATTTTTTACCAATCTAGTTAGCGGTAAATAACCCAAATCACCCATCCTCAAACTTGGAATTTATTATGCCACGTCTCGTTGGAAAACAATCAAATCCAGCCATTCCGTTGAGTTTATTAATCTTGGCTTCGATCGCGGTACTAACTGGGCTAGAATCCATCGGAGTTATTAATGTGATTAACGGATTTGGCAACGATCGGGTAGAAATACGCACCTATCCAGACAGACCATTGAATTGAGCATCGATCGTTTGCAGGTGCATTGCTAGAGCAACACAAACAAATTAAAAAATATTTAAAGTTGAGGATAAATCAGATGCGTAAAGGTAGTGACATTGTGGGCAAACCGATTATTACCTATGATACTGGGGAAAAAATCGGTCGAGTTCGAGATTTGATTTTCGACCAAGAGCGTAATTATTTAGTAGCTTTGCTCGTCCAAGAAGGGGGTTTCATGAGCGATGCTAGAGTCTTGCCGCTCGCATCGATTCAATCGATCGGGATGGATGCAGCGATCGTCGGACGCGCAGATCAGATCGTTTCCGCTAGATCAGATCCGAAAGTAGCTGCCATCCTCGATCGCAATAACATTATGAACGGTACCCATATCATGACCGTCTCCGGTCAAGATTTAGGCAAAATGGTCGACCTCTACTTCGACGAAATGACAGGGGCGATCGAGGGTTATGAGGTGTCTGGGGGGATTTTTGCGGATGCTTATTCCGGTCGATCCTTTGTCCCGGCTGTCCAAACGCTGCGGATCGGTGAGAACTACGCGTTTGTCCCGGCGATGGTGGCGGACTTAATGGAAGAACAGGTCGGCGGGATCAAAGCCGCTATCCAAGATACTAGCGACAAAGTGCAATCCGCCGCTCAAAAAGCAGGCGAGCAGATCTCTGAAGTTAGTCGTCAGACTACGACCCAAATTGCTAATGCGATCGTCGATCCTGACAGTCAAAAACAATTTGTCCTCGGACGAAAAACTGAGTCAGAAGTCCTCCGCCCTGATGGGTCTGTATTTTTAACTCCAGGTCAGATTGTCACGATGGCAGACGCTACGACTGCCGCAAACATCGGGATTTTGGATCGTCTCTATCGCGCTACTGGCGGCAATTTAGCAGAAGATGCCATCCAACGGGCCAGTGAAATCGGTAAAAATGCCGCTGGTAAAGCCAGTGCAGTAGCACAGGATCTGACTCAAACAGCCAATGCTACTACTGCTCGGTACACGATCAACCAAGCCTTGGGACGGAGAGCAACCACTGCGGTACGGACTCGTAATGGGCTAATCGTGGCGGCACCAGGTCAAATTGTCACCGAAAGCACGATCGAGCGGGCACAGACATATCATCTGGAAGAGGCACTATTGCGCTCTGTTGGTCTTTCAACCAGCAATGCTGCGAAAGCTGGTGCCAATGATGCTGTTGACGCTGCCTCCAGGCAGATTGGCGACACTGGAGATCGGGTTCAAAATGGCATTGTTCAATCGATCGAATGGGCAAAACGAACGGGCGAGAAACTGCGCGCTCAAACTACCCACATCATTGAGGAACAGCAAATTAAAGGTGCCCTCGGCCGTCCAGCTACCCGCGTAATTTTAGACCAGCAGGATCGAGTGATTTTAAATGCGGGTGAATTGATTACCCACAAATCGATCGAGGCTACCAGACAGGCTGAAGTGTTGGAAGTGTTACTGTCCTCCGTTTACACCAAAACCCCTGAATTTAGTCAAGCGACCTTCCGCGCTCCAGAACCAGGTCGAGCATCGCTACCCCACGCGAGTTAAAAGAGTTGAAAGTTGACACTTCGACTCCGCTCAGTGCAAGAAGTTGAAAGTTGAAAGCGAGGTTTTTGGGGTGGGGTTAAAATCTCCATCCGAAAAAGCACCAAGCACAATCCCCCTCATTGAGGGGGATTTAGACCCCTGATTGTAGTTAAATCTTCTTAGGAGATCGCCTCATGTTAGAAAATCATCGTCTTCAAGCATTCGTTACCAACATCGTGACCGCGATTAAATTGCGAACCAGCGCTTTCTTTAGCCGCCACGAAGTTGAGATCGATCGACTCAAGCAACAAGTCACCGAGGGAACCACCGAACTCGATCGCGAGTTAGCCCAACGCTATCCAGAACGCTACCCCGCACTCAAACAAAGAGCGGGTGAAACTAAAAGCTGGTACGAACAACAAATCGCCGAGCAGAAAGCTAACCCAGATCGTCCGCTCCTCGTAGACCAAAAAGATCGCCGTCTTGCCCAGCAGATGGAAGAATTAGGTCAAAAGGTCGCCCAGGCAGAACGAGAAGTTCGAGCAAAAATTGCTGCCATCTTCCGCCCCGAAGCACCGAAATCTTCACACCCAGATCATCATTGATGATCCACTCTCGATCGAACCACCTCGCTCATCTTGATCAAATTACTTGGGAATATCAGTTATGAAATTACTCCGCTATCTGCTCGCGATCGCTTTGCCCCCCGTCGCTATTTTTCTAGAGTACGGTGTCAGCACCACTTTACTGATCAATATCGGACTTACCTTATTAGGCTGGGTTCCTGGTGCTATCCATGCCCTCTGGGTCACAGGTCGCTACTACGAGAATACCGAATCAGAAAATTCTTAGCAGCATTTGCGGCTACTGATTGCTCTAACTCCCAACCCGATCACGATCTTTTTCATACCCCAATTCAGCAACGTCCAACTGTTTATCTATTAATAGGAAAATATCATGACTGGATTTTTATTAACCACACTAGTTACCGCACTTAGCTTGTTAGTAGTAGATACACTATTTTCTAGCGTTTATATCAGTAACTTTCCCACGGCAATTATTGCCGCGATCGTCTTAGGACTGATCAATGGTTTGATTCGACCGATACTGTCGTTACTATCTTTACCGATTAACATATTAACCCTGGGTTTATTTTCGGTGGTAATTAACGGGATTTGTTTCTGGTTAGCAGGGGCATTAGTACCTGGATTCTCGGTAAATGGCATCGTCGCCATTATTTTAGGCCCAGTTGTCCTCTCCCTCGGTACGACTTTCCTCAATAGTTACCTGGCAGATCGCAATTTTCCCAGTCTCGCCAATTTAAATAATCCTGAAAAGTCGCTAAAATCTAGTCAGGAATAACAGATTGCTCCAATCACAGCTTTCCTCAACACCTAATTTCAACCATCATCGAGTTAGCCGCTAAGCTATTGGTGATGGTTTTCTCTGTCTAGCTAATTTACCTTGTCGATCGCCCTAAACCAATGAAACTAGAAGTCGGCTGCCATCTAAAATTTGAGGCGATCGAACCCACGCCGCTGGTGCTGATGCTAAAACCTCGGAGTGGGGATAGTCAATGGGTCTTGCGAGAGACCTATCTATTAGAACCTTTTGTCCCAGCACGGGAATATACCGATGTTCATGGCAATCTCTGTCAGCGGTTGATCACTCCAGTGGGCGCATTTAGGATTCGTACCGAAACATGGGTAGCAACTAGTGACACGATCGCCGTCGCACCGAGCGCACCGATGACTTTGGTCGAATTTTTGCCCGATTGGACTTTGCAGTTTTTATTGCCTAGTCGCTACTGTCAGTCAGACCAACTCTTTGACTTGGCTGAGGAAATCAGCGCAGATTATCTGCCAGGGTACGACCAGGTAGAAGCAATTCGGGCGTGGATTCACGATCGGATCGAGTATCAGTATGGCACTAGCAATGCCTCTACCTCCGCCCTCGACACCGCCCAACAGCGGGTGGGTGTCTGTCGGGACTTTGCCCATCTCGGCATCACCTTGTGTCGCGCGCTGGACATTCCGGCGCGGATGGTAGTTGGCTATCTCTACCAATTAGAGCCAATGGATTTACACGCCTGGTTTGAAGCTTATGTTAACGGTCGGTGGTATACCTTTGATGCTACCCAAGCACAGCCCCGTGGTAATCGGGTCGCGATCGCCTACGGACGAGATGCGGCTGATGTGGCAATGACTACTCAGTTTCGTCCCTTAACTTTGACCAGTATGGAAGTTTGGGTCAAACCGATTACCGATCTGCAAACATCATAATTTTTACTCAGCTTATGAATCAACGATCAACCGAGCTTGAGCAAATCGAATCCGCGATCGACAGTGATGAAGTCCCCGCTCAATTAGTCAAAAATATCGAATCGATCGCCAAGATTTATCATCAGCAGGAACAAACCGATACTTTTCATTTGCAGCTACTCGATCGAATTGCCACCTTTAGTGCCAAACCAGTATTTATCTATGCTCTGCTCACCTTTTTTATCCTCTGGTGGTTAGCTAGTAATCTGCATCATAGTGGGCTGCTCGACTGGGATATTCCAGATTATTTAATCCAAGATCAGTTGCTAGATACGATTGCTCTATTGATTTCTACCGCAATTTTGATCCGGCAAACTCGGCAAGAACAAGTTGCCGATCGTCAGTCTCATTTAATGTTGCAATTGGATTTAGTGACCGAACAAAAGATTGCTAAAATTATCTCTCTGTTGGAAGAACTACGACTGGATTTACCAAATGTTCACGATCGAATCGATCTAGAGGCCGAAATGATGAAACAATCAACTGATCCGGAAATGGTGATTAATGTCATTCAGGAAAATCTCTACTGCTTTGAGCCGCCAGATGGATTGGCAGCCACAATTGAACCGCCATTAATACCCCCAACTGACCCACCATTAATACCCCCAACTGAACCGCCATTAGTACCACCAACTGAACCACCATTAGTACCGCCAACTGAACCACCATTAGTACCGCCAACTGAACCGCCATTAGTACCGCCAACTGAACCACCATTAGTACCGCCAACTGAACCGCCATTAGTACCGCCAACTGAACCAGTACATGAACATTAGTAATCAGCGGAGATCTTCGGGTACCCATTAAGGGCACCCCTACCGGTAAATTGTGTAGGGGTGCCCTTAATGGGTACCCACGGGTTATCGCAG
>JANYIT010000128.1 GCA_025358725.1 Chamaesiphon sp. GL140_3_metabinner_129_sub | reverse complement strand
CGATCGACAACTGCTTCAACATTTTCTATCGCAGTAACAATCTCAATGACTATCAACGAGAAGCTTTAGAAACGGCAGGTGCAGAAGCCGATCGCACCATCAAATTGCTTCAGGATTTATTAGATTTGGCACGGGCAGATAGTGGTTATACCCGTTATCATTTAGAACCATTATTATTAAATGAATTGGTGTCAGAAGTAGCCGATATAAATCAAAGATTGGGCGATTCAGCTTCACTGACACTTCGTGAACGATCTATTATAGTTAATGCGATAGAAAATGTTGAAGCAGTTGTCGATCGCGATCGATTGAAACAGGTATTAATTAATCTCTTGGATAATGCAATTAAATATTCTGAACCAGCACAACCGATCGATCTAATTATCGAATGCATCGATAAACAGGCAATAATTCGGGTACGCGATCGCGGTATTGGTATTCCCCTTCAAGATCGGGGGCGGATTTTTGAACGCTTTTATCGAGTCGATGAAGATCGCGCCCGCACGACTGGCGGATATGGCTTGGGGCTGGCGATCTCCAAAACCCTGGTAGAAGGAATGGGTGGTAAAATTACGGTGCGATCGACAGTCGGTGAAGGAAGCGAGTTTACGCTTATTTTCCCGAAATAAAAGAGAATATTAACGATCGAAAGATCGATTGTTTTGGAGCATAAATCGTGGTAGATCGAGTGTTAGTAGAATTGATGATAATCGCGATTGATAGGCTTCAAGCGGAAATCTTAGAACGTGAAAAATCAGAACAAATCCTCAGATCGATCGTCGAAGGTACAGTTTCAGTAACTGGTAAAGATTTCTTTCGATCGCTAGTTCGTTCCCTAGCACAAGCTCTTGATGTCCGCTATGCCTTCATTAGTGAATGTATGGATGCACCACCTACCCGCGTTCGCAGCTTTGCCTTTTGGGAGGGAAATGAATTTGGTGAAGAATTTGAATACAATTTACGCGGTACCCCTTGCGAACTAGTTATCGAAAGTAACAGTTATCGATGTTTTCCCACTCAGATTCAAACCTTATTTCCTGAAGAAAAAGATGAATTTGAGGCAATGGAAGCACAAAGCTATGCTGGAATCCCATTGCTAACTTCGACGGGCGAATTGTTGGGACATCTCGCCGTATTAGACGATAAATCGATGGAGACAACCGAGCGCAATCAGGCAATTATCGAAATTTTTGCCTCCCGTGCAGCAGCGGAGATGGAACGCTTGCAGATCGAAGAAGCTTTAGGCAGACTAGCCGAAATTGGCGAACTAGCAGCCACAATCGTCCATGAGGTACGAAATCCTCTAACGACAATTATGATGGGCTTAAAGGCTTTTAAAAAGCTGCAACTTGCCGATCGATTTCAAGAATACTTGAACCTATCCTTAGATGAAGCCGATCGCTTGGAACGCTTACTGAGTCAAATTTTACTCTATTCTCGACCCCAAACACTCGATCGATCTGAGATCGAGTTAAATAGCTTCATCGCCGAAACGTTAAATATCTTGCAAACTATCCCTGTAGCTGTGGGAAAACATCTGAATTTTAGTGAGAATCCAACACCCGCAAATATTTTAGCCGATCGAGATAAATTGAAGCAGGTATTAATTAATTTAATCACCAATGCTTGCGAAGCAGTAAGTACAGGTGATGCGATCTCAATTAGCATTAAAAAGAGTGGAGATCGGCGAATTTGCATTTCAATTCATAATGGTGGTACGCCGATTCCGGCTGACATTTTGCCACAATTAACCAAGCCTTTTTTTACAACTAAAGCCAGTGGCACAGGATTGGGTTTAGCGATCGTCAAACGGATAGTCGAAGCTCACGATGGTGAGTTGGGGATTGAGTCATCAGAAGGGATTGGATCGATCGTTACAGTCCAATTGCCACTGGTGGGGTATATTTGGTGAATCAACCCTGTACAATGTCTGAAGCCAGTGTTGTTAAAAGTACTCACCCTTCGAGATTTCCTAATTTTCCCTGAAATCCTTTATTATGGGCATTAATACAAAACTTGTCGGAATAAAAATGATTTATTATCATCGACAAGACATTTTGTCAATTTAGTACTACACACTATCCCGATCGAATGTTATTTTCTTTCCAAGCATTAGTTCAGGCATGACCATTAAAATAATCGATCTATTTGCTGGCATCGGCGGCATCAGACTTGGGTTTGAAGCTCATGGGTGTGAGTGTGTCTTTTCTTCTGAATGGGATGCTGACGCACAAAAAATGTATGAAGCTAACTATGGAGATCGACCTCATGGGGATATTACTCAAATTCCACCTGAAGATATTCCCGATCATGATATCTTACTTGGGGGCTTTCCTTGTCAGCCTTTTAGTATTCTCGGAAAATCTCTTGGGTTTGCTGATACAAGAGGAACCTTGTTTTTCAATATAGAAGAAATTCTCAGAGTAAAGAAGCCCTATGCCTTCATGCTAGAGAATGTTAAACAGCTTAGATCTCACGATCGAGGTCAGACTTTACTTGTGATCCAAGAAAAGCTTGAAGCATTAGGCTATTTTGTTCATCTGAAAGTTTTAAATGCTTTGGATTTTGGTCTGCCACAGAAAAGAGAGCGGATAATTATTATTGGCTTTAAAGAGGATATAAAATTCAGCTTCCCTACTCCGTTAGGTTTTCATCAAACACTATCACAAATTTTAGAATCCGATGACGAGATAGATCCATCCTATTTTGCAACCGAAAAAATAGTATCTAATCGCTTAGAAAAAATTAAGAAAACATACTTGATTCCATCTATTTGGCATGAAAATAAGGGTGGAAATATATCTGCATTACCCTATTCCTGTGCATTAAGAGCAGGTGCCTCTTATAACTATCTTTTGGTAAATGGCAAAAGACGTTTAACTTCTAGGGAAATGCTGAGATTACAAGGCTTTCCAGATAACTTTAAAATTGTTGTTAGCTATCAGGCAATGAGAAAACTAACTGGAAATAGTGTGGCAGTACCAGTCATCAACGCTGTTGCTGATAAAATGATGGAGGCAATTCAGAAACGCCAGCTAATCAAGATAAATAGAGAGCATAAACAACTAAGCATTTTAGAAGCAATCGAAGTATGAATTTAGAAGAAGCAAAAGCTGCCTTAGATCGGATTATAAAAATAAGTCGAGTACATTTATATAAGCCTATCCAGATTGCCGAAATACTCCATCGAGATCGAGTCAATCAAGATATAGATTTAACAAATATTAATACATATCGGAATACATCTAAAGCTTGGCGAGATCTAATAACTGAGCGTTTTGTTGGTCGAAGTAGCTCATCCTCGGCAGAGTATCAAGAAGCCCTTTTTACCAAAGCTATGCCACCTCAGACTTTGGCAATCTTGGGTGAAGAGAATAGATTAAAAGGTGGAATTATTGAAGCATATATTTATCGCCGATTTGCAGAACGATTTACTCAACTGTCATCCGCATTACAATATTACGATCGCCACGATTTGACAAATTTTGAAGTTCAAGACTTTATCAATCTGTTCTGGAATGAGCCAGGGCTGCGTAGGAGTATTGATAAAGTTTATGAAATAATAGTCTATTCGTTATTTTCGATCTTGGTTGAGGCTCTAGAAGTTACTATTACCATCAGTATCAATCGAGATAAGGTGGGCTTATTAGAAGAATTTGCAGATTTTGCTGAAATGGTTATTGGTCTTACTCCCGACCAGCACTTATTGAATTTACCAGCTAGGATTTACAGAGTTGGCGTAACAAATGCTGCCGATCGTGGATTAGATATGTATGCCAACTTTGGAATGGCGATCCAAATTAAGCACCTTTCATTAACCCCCGAACTAGCAGAAAATATTGTCGGTTCAGTAACCGCAGATAGGATCGTAATTGTATGCCGAGACAGCGAACAAGCCTTAATTGTGTCATTGCTCAATCAAATTGGCTGGAAAGCTAAAATACAGAGTATTATTACCGAAAGCGATCTCACAAAATGGTATGAGAAAGCTTTGCGTGGCTCATTCGCTATAGATATTGGTAATCGGGTTTTGCTAACTTTAAAAGAGCAAATTATTGCTGAATTCCCTGCTTCCGACAATAAGGACTTTGCTGAGTTTTATGAGGGTCGTAACTATAATTTATTAACAGACGATCTTTGGATTTAGTCGGATCTAATTTCGATCGACATACTACTCCCGCAAAGAATACCCAACACCCCGTGCGGTATGAATCAATCGCTTCTCATTTTCCTGCTCTAACTTCAAGCGCAGATAGCGAACGTAAACCTCGATAATATTTGAATCTCCCAGAAAATCATAACCCCAAATATTTTCGAGGATTTGCTCTCTAGTAAATACCTGACGCGGATGACTCATCAAGTATTGCAGCAGATCGAACTCCTTTGCAGTTAACTCGATCGATCTTTGCCCCCGATGGACTTCACGGGTACGGCGATTGAGACTCAGATCTTCAAACTGCAACAAATCTGTATCCGTTTCCTGGGTGCGCCGCAGATGAGCG
>JANYIT010000123.1 GCA_025358725.1 Chamaesiphon sp. GL140_3_metabinner_129_sub | reverse complement strand
AAATTCTTATCGAGCAGGTTGTCGCCAACATACCAGCGTCCAGTTTGGGCGATGTAAACCGGGATAATATTGTATTGGGTAACGTCAATGACGTTCATCAGTTGGAGTGCTGTAATGACGGAGATTTCGTGTTCGACGGATCTACCACCGAATAATACTGCCAGGTTTTTCTTCTTCATTGCATCTGTCGATCGTGCCGAACAACATTTTACGATCATCTGACGGCATCCTTGGTAAATTACTCGATTTTCATCTTTGTTGCTCTAGCGGAAATGCGGCTCCACCGAAAATCGAGTAGTGCTGAATCGATGAATGATCTACTGTAGCTGCAATCCCTGAAATTTAGGGTAGGGGAAATTCAAGAATTTCCCCTACCCTAAATTTCGAGAGAAATTTACGCCCCTATTCTATCTGAGTAAGCTGCTTCAGCTATGTTCGCGACGATTGCTGGGTGTGGATTAGCACCTGTGAGGATGATTTCCAAATCCTCTGGTAATTGTGCCAGAAACTTAGTGGCAGATTCAATATTAATTAAACCTAGATCGATCGCGAGGCTCAAATCATCTAAAATCAGGAGTGAATATTCACTTGATCGAGCTGCATCTCGAACATGTTTCCATAACTGTTGAAAATTATGTAATTCGAGATCGTTTAGATCTGATGTGGAAATATTCCGAATCAAATTACATCGAATCCAATCTAGATTTTGAGCGAGATTAACTACTCGATCGTGTCCTTGGCGAATACCACCTTTGAGTAATTGAACGATTAGCACTCTTTGCCCTGTACTGGCGATTTTGAGCGCGTCAGCGACGATTTCGGTACAAAATCGATCTTCTACGGGAGCGGCTTTGTCAATGGTAGTATCGACGATCCTAATCTGTTTGTGCAGTGGCGTGGCGTAATTTTGGAGTAAGGTGCTGCGAGTAACCGAAGTGTTCTCTGGATGACTATTTAGTTGTGCAATCATATTCAACGTAAAATGAGTCGCATTTCATTCAAAAGTGTTCATTCATAGGCTGTTTCCGCCCTCTTAGTCGTCTATAGTAGACAATATATAGCGTTTTATGCTGAGCGTTCATTCAGTGAAACACTAAATATAGAATCAGTCAAGTAGCAATCTAGACATCTACATGCGTCAACACCGCCAACCAGCACAACTACGCCCAATTAGCTTTCAGAGCGATTTTACTAAATTTTCGACCAGTTCTGTCCTCACTCATTGCGGTGACACTCAGGTATTATGCACTGTCTCGATCGAACCTAGCGTACCCAAGTTTTTGAAGGGTACGGGGACTGGCTGGTTGACAGCGGAATATCGGATGTTACCAGGTGCAACGCCCCAACGTCACGAGCGGGAAGTCCTCAAATTGTCAGGACGTACTCAGGAAATTCAACGGTTAATCGGTCGCAGTTTACGCTCAACCCTCGATTTTGCCATCCTGGGAGAGAAAACAATCCTAGTTGATGCAGATGTCCTCCAAGCTGATGCAGGTACCCGCACGACTGCAATAACTGGCGGATATGTGGCATTGGTGCAAGCCATCCAGCGGCTAATCGATCGTGGTGAACTGAGTGCATCACCGATTGTTCGTCAAGTCGCGGCAGTATCGGTGGGATTGGTCAAAGGTCAGGCATTTCTAGATCTAGACTATCCTGAGGATGTCGCGGCTGATGTAGATTTTAATGTCGTCATGACTGACAACTAGGAACTAATTGAGGTTCAAGGCACAGCGGAATCGGGTAGTTTTAGCCGTTCACAAATGAATGAATTATTAGATCTAGCCGACACCGGAATTCAGGAATTAATGGTCATGCAAAATGCTGAGATCGATCGTTTCAAGCACGCCAAATCTTAATTAACTTTCAACTTTCAACTAAATTGTTCTATATAATCAGGTAATTGAGTCGTCTCATCACAGATAGCTTTACTAAGTTGTTGCCGCGTCAGTCCAACAACTTTGCGAAGATCGGCATTAATTAAATTAGTTTGTTGAAGATTGGCACCTTTGAGATTTGAGCCTTCGAGATTTGCCTGCTCTAAATTTGCCTCAGTCAAATTAGCACCTTCGAGATTTGCTTTCCAAAGGTAAGCACCTTCGAGATCTGCTTGCCAGAGACTAGCTTCACTGAGATTAGCACGTCCGAGCGAGGCACCACCTAATTTGGCTTGCCACAATCGGGCTTCCCGAAGATTGACTTTCCATAGATCTGCACCCCACAACTCGATGCCGTTCAAGTCGGCATCGCGGAGATTACTTTCTCGAAGTTCGATAATTCGATCTGGTCGATCTCTACTCACATCTCTGCGGTTTAAGATGGTCATTATGGCTTGAACATCAGTAGGAATTCGTGACGATTGAGGTCGTCTTCGACTGGTAACTGGCGTGATTCCACCCACAATTGTGAGTGGGTTTTCCGACATTTCAATGATTGGTAAAATTGCTAACCTGGCAGATTTTTCGCGGACAAAAGCGGTCAGAATTTCGATCGTCAGCCAGTATTCGGCGGGGGAATCCTGTGCTAGGCGTTCGAGTGTATAAATACCTCCCAGCCTCACTTCCATTTTATCACTGGCTAAATGAGAAATTGCCTGACTGAATTGATCGGTAATTTGCTTGTCATTGGCATTCTGAAACTGCTCGTCGGTGCGGCGTAAATAGTGCCAACTAGTGAGCATAAAGCCCCCCAGGATACTTGCCCCAATTCCCTGAAATAACAGGCTGTAGACTCCATTTTGAGCATTGATTCGATCGCGTTCGAGCATAATCTGCTCTTTTTCGAGGCTAATTCGATCTACTAGAGTGATACTTTTAGTTGGGAGTCGATCAATGTCTTGCTGAAGTTGATGAATTCGCTCATTTAGATGTCTGAGACTAGTTTGTTGGAAAAACCAGATTCCACCAATAATCAGACTACTAACGATCGCTAGTAATGGCAAGCGCAGAATTCCTGAAGTGCTAGAAGCTTGAGTGTTGTCTTGAGACGATCCAATCGCCTGTTCCGACGGTAATCGGGATCGATCCATAATCATTTACCTTCCGATGTGCCGATTAAACGTCAGATGGAGAGTCTCTTGCTGCTTTGTATCAGTATTTCACTAAGTTAGCAAATTTTTTCTTTAATTTTACATCCTACTTGCAATTGTCATATTAAACAATAAAATTCAATCCTGGATCTGTCATCCAACAAAACCCTACTGAGGCGATATCGATCGATATCGCCTCAGATTTTACAGTAAGATTAGTGGATATTTTAATAAAGAAAAACGTGTGAAAGAATTTGAACAATCTAAGTTCTGATCGATCGATCGCATAAAAATAACAACATTCCCGCAATGCCTAATTTACTTGCTTCCAACACCCAGTAGATCGAGTGCATTTGATTCATTTCTACCGGAATAGATTTTGTTGTCGTCAGGAGATCCAAATCTATTCCCAACCCGCTCATATAGGGAGTAAGGATGAAAGTATAGCTCAGCGCGATTGCCATTAGCATCACTGCGCCTACAAGCATCTTCTGATGGACATCCGCACTAGATCGAGATACCTTGCTCAATGCCCAAATACTACTTAGCGCAACCGCCGCACAGATCAACTCTACCCGATTAAAAATCCAGAAAATACTATAACTCGCCGAGGCAAAGCCGCTACCTTCCATCATTCCAGTTACCCACAATGTCGGCATGATCGCTAGATCCAAGATCAAACTACCACTTAACCAGAAACCCAGACTACCAAGAGCGATACTCTGCCATCGTTTTGTGGAAGTCTCTCCTACGGAGAATCTGTTGCTATCTCCACCATTAAACGCCTGTGTCATGTTATCCACCTTTAAATCAATCCTCACTATTCAGGATAACTTATGGGATTGATAAGTAGTACTAATTTTTGTATCGCATCAGTCTCTAATCACACACTAGGATGAAAATAGGTTAGTCACTAACCACTTCTAAGTATCGATCTTCGATCAAAAAAGAGCTGTGATCGAATTTTACAGCCCAATAATTACCAGGTTTACGATCGACGATGAGGCCAATCTCACCCAGCTCCAGTAGGCTAGGTGGGCGCAACATCGGCATTGGATCAGCAGTTTTCAGATATGTAGGTAGTGCGATCATCCGAACGGTGATGCCAATGTTAAATTCTTGAGACATAAGTTATCAATTATCAATTATTGTTGATGATTCTTTCCTCAAAAATTCTCGATGTGTTGAATTTAGCACCATTGAATGAGTGTCAGAAACTAACAACTAATCGGAGATTTTGGCATGGCCGCAATAATCGATTTTTGCTAGAATATCAGTCCAGCCAATCCCGGCTAAAGTTGCTAACACTAGATGTGCTTGCGCCAGACGGTCATCAGGACCTACGCCTAATACCCACATCCCCGCCGCTAAGCCTGCGGCAACACCTGCGGGCGCATCTTCGACAACTAAACAACGATGGGGGGCGATTGCCACTGATTCAGCAGCGTAAAGAAAAATATCTGGAGCAGGCTTGAGATTTGGTACGCTATGACCATCAGCGATAAAATTAAAAAAATGTTTAATCCCCAAGCGTTGTAAGACTAGTTCAGCATTTTTACTCGAAGAGCCTAAGGCAATTTTCACGCCAGAAGTGTACAGTTCTATTAATAAATTTTCAATGCCTGGGAGCAGATCTTCACTATTGAGTTCGTTAATTAGTTCCAGGTAGTAGTCGTTTTTTCGCTGTAATAATCGTTGTTGTTGGATCGGACTGATGTTGCGATCGCCTAAAAGATAACACAGGGCATCCTCCCGATTCAATCCCAACATCCCCAGATCATGAGTTCGCTTGTCAAAGGGAATCCTCTCTTCATCGGCTAATTGCTGCCATGAGAGATAATGGAAATAGACTGTATTCGTAATTACGCCATCAAGGTCGAAGATGACTGCTGCGATGTGTGGATCGCGCTCCAGTGTATCCATAGTTATTTGATGTCGATCGCCTGTTGTGACTATGATAACGCCTAGTTGACTTCATCCCCACAAAGGTTGGCGTAGATTCTCCAACGGAAAGGCTCACAGGAACGAACGTTAAATATCGATCGCCACCCATCTGTTGTGTTGGAATCGTGTTCTAGAATAGATTCAATACTCTTATCCGCCAAATCTTATGAGCTTACGCGACCAATTCAATAAATTTACAGGCAAAACCCAATTTGTCGTAGCCAGAATTTTCATCCATCTTGGTGGCGAAGAAGTGTCGCCATTATTAGGCATCCTAAATCAAGCTGCCAGACAAGCGATCGAATCAGATGGCGATCTAACGATTGTCGGCGAGGGATTAGTCGAAATCTGTCAAAACTTATTGCAATATGATACTTACTGGCGATCGGCGGCAAATGAAGGTGATGTATTCTGGGATGAAGGTGGAGCTGGTGATTATGCCAACGAATTATTCACTGATTCGGCTGGACGGTATTTGAGCGAACCCGATGTGAGTGAAACTAGCAATCCCAATGCCCAATTAACTCTAACTCCCACCCGAAATTTGATCTTGATGCTGACTGTTGCTGTAGAAGGTGAAGAACCTAGTCTTGAAACAGATTTAGCCGATATGTCCGCACTCAAAATCGCCTTGAAATCTTTAATTAATCTTCATTATCAAGAACGACTGCGGGCGATTTATATCCACTTTTCTCCAGCACGATTTGGTGACGAACTGACCGACGATCAAGTTCTGCAAAATTTCCCTGAGTTAATTCCCTTGTAAATCGTAAATTTTGACTATTTTCGGTAGTGAGATTCGGTTAACCAGATCAGAATGATCGGTTTACTGGCTATTTTAGCGATCAAATTATCAGCTAATATTAATATAAAAGATTGAGATAGATCGTCGATCGTCTAGCCTTTTTTATGTTGGAATTTTACATTGTAGATCGACCTGAGAATTAGCTAAAATAAGAACATCCAACGTCATGAAATCAGCTTATATGTTTCGTCGATTAGTAATTATCTTTATGGCTTTGACCCTATCTGTCACTTCTGTAGCCTGCGGCTCTGGAAATGAAAATCGGTCATCTCAGGGACAAGCTCAATCGTCTCCCTCATCTGTCCAAAATCCAACTGTTAGTAATAACACCAACCAAAAGACGATCGCTGATGGCAAGTATCCTGTCCAGCAAGCCACCTATAATGATGCGAATGGCGAATATAGCCTGATGCTCCTAAATACACCTGCTGGTACACCACCTCTGTACCGCAGCACCAATCTTCAGATGGCGCGGTTGACTGATGAGGAAGTCAAAGCGGGTGAAAAGACTTATTTCAAGTCCGAAAAAGGGCAAGTTTCGCTCCATATGCCAGAGGATTTCAAAGTTGAGTATGTTCATAATGTCACTCAAACTCAAACCAATCCCCAAACTGGACAAAAAGAAACTGTTGTCGTTAAACAAGAATCTAGTTTCTGGAAGCCTTTTGCTGGAGCAGTAGCCGGACAAGTGGCTGGACAGGTAATTAGCAATATGTTCTTTAGACCACAGTACTATGTACCCCCTGTCTATAATTCAGGTGGGATGCAAGGTTATGGTGGCTATGGCAATAATTATGGTCAAGCCGTACAGAGTTATCAAACTCGCTACAATAGTCCCCCACCAGCAGTGACGAACCGGACAACATTGCGGACAACTGGACGGTTGAACAATAATAATAATTTCAATCGTACGAATACTAATACCAATACTAATCGCTCGATCGAGCGAAATCGTTCTACTGGCTCAGGGTTTGGGAGTAGCACACTCCGTCAATCTGACAGGTCTCGCTCTACAGTTCGTCCATCTGGCGGTTCCAGTCGGAGTTTTGGCAGTGGTCGCAGTCGTTCAGGATCTGGATTTGGTAGCCGTAGACGGTAAAATAGGCTTTAGGTTTTAGGCTTTAGGCTTTAGGCTTTAGGCTTCAGATCGACAGAGTTGGCAACGCCCACCATGTTGATGCTCTAAATATTTGTGCAAACCTAACACCTAACACCTAACACCTAACACCTAACACCTAACACCTAACACCTAACACCTAAATTATGGCAGTCAAGAAAGGAGATTCCGTTCGAGCAATCGCAAGTTCGCTAGCAAATAGTCTTGAAGCAAAAGCTAGTGATGCGAGATTCCCCAAATATTTATTTGAAACCAAGGGTGAAGTACTAGATCTCCGGGGTGATTACGCGCTAATCAAATTCGGACAAGTACCCACGCCAAATATTTGGCTCCGCATCGACCAGTTGGAAGGGTTTTAGTTGAGAGATTCGACAAAGCAGGGGCAATTGATCAATTGCCCCTGCTTTGTGTTTAGTTTCGATTAGTTCTTCTCGCGTAGAAGTTCTTGAACTTGTTTGAGCGCAATTGGGAAAACATTGAAGATTGCCCAACCAGCGGCGGCGGCAAGAGGTGCAAGGACGATCAAAAGCCGAAAATCGAAGTCCATAGTTATTTCCTTGATGAGAAGTAAAAGATTTTCTAATGATTAAATATCGTTTATATACTGTAACAGAATTAGTCCCTCTTATTGGCTGTTAACTTTCAACTAAAATTGAGCCTTTACCTCGAAGTAGCCCCGTGTTGGCACCAGGACAGATATGACTCAGGGGATATTGTGCGGGGAACTGCTGCCAGATTGCCTCAACGCTGCGAAGTTGACGTTGCCAGTGAAAAGTTTTGGCAGTGCAGAGGGGAACGGGTTCGCCAAGTTGGTTGGGCAATAGATGTCTACCTGTAAATAACACCCCACCAGCACTAGAATAATAAAGACAAGACGAGCCAGGTGAGTGTCCAGGAGTCCAAATTATGTGTATGCTATCGTTAAGATCAAATTTGTGCTGAAAAGTAGTAACTTTGAGTTCTGGGAGTAAGTAAGCTTCTTGTTCTTGAATGATGACTTCACAGCTCAATTCAGTGGCGATGGCGGTAGTTTGTCCGATGCCACCACGATGAGTGATTACTAACCATTTCACGCCGTCTCGATCGGCGATAAACTGTTGATTAACATCATTCCAAGCTGGGCTATCGATCGAGATATTACCTGTGGGAGTTACGATCAGATAAGCGGTACCACCCAATGTCTCGCGGTTGGGGGGAAAGGCAAAAATACCTGGCAGAATCTCTCGTGGCAGTTTGCTAGCAGGTGAGTTTGAAAGTAATGAATGTGACGAGTTTGATTCTGGCGGCATCGTAGCAGTTCTTGGTTAAGTGAGTTGTATGCGCGGGTTGATGAAAGGTTGCGGCAATGAGGATGCCAGCGGAGGAAAGAACCTTAATGTGAACCTCATGTTTATCAGGACTGCGAGCAACCGCAGACTTGGCAAGGATTGATGATTTGATCTATTTCTAGTGTCCGCAAGTACCTCAATCGTTGAAGCTTAGGGAACAAGTGCCTCCCATGAATCGATAGCAACAACTAGTTCCAGTTCGATTGATTATTAATAATTTTATTCATGTGGTTGTCTTTACTATTCATCTTAATCTTATCGGGCGTTTTGACATATGCAATTCTACGTCAAACGGTTAGTCAGATCACCTCCGTTCCGCTCTGGATCCTCTGGACAATTTTGATGACTCCCCCGCTCTTGACTGGAGCAACAGTTACTTGGAGTAAGCAAATTCCGCCCTTACCCGTGGCACTTTTAGTCTGCTCGATTTGCTGGCTTTTGTATTGGCGATTGCTAGACTGGAGAAATCCAAAACATCGAGCGATCGATCCGAGTCTTCCTAGTACTGAAATAGCAAATAGTCAATCACTAGATCTAGCTACAATCGTACCACCACCAGAAGTCGATCAAGTCGAAGAATCCGCTGTCATTCTACCGATTGAACCGGAAGAAGAGGCAACTTTAAGAACTTGTTTTGCATGGAATGTATTTTTCCTGGAAAAACTTGAATATCGTCCACAAGCAGTATTATGTCGCGGTAAATTGCGAACGGATGCCGATCATGCTTACGCTACGATCAAACACAATATTGAAGATTTATTCGGCGATCGATTCTTTATCTTATTTCAGTATAGTTTATCAACTGGCAAGCCATTCTTTGCACTGGTGCCACGTCCGCAGCAGACACAGATCACGCGATCGCGGCGGTGGCTAGATTATGCGCTCGCGGTACTATTATTATTTCTCACACTTGTTACTACTACCTATTTTGGTGCCGCACTAGCCCGATTAGCAAAGGGCAATATTGGCGACATAATTAATGCTGGTTTGCCCTATGCTTTAAGCATTATTCTCATCTTAGGAATTCGTGATATTGGACGCTATTTTGTAGCTAAATTTTATCGAATTGACACTACTTTACCATATTTCATTCCCCTCCCATTCTTACCAGGTACTTATGGTTGTCTGGTGCAAATGAGATCGCCAATTCCTGATCGTAAAGCTATCTTCGATCTAGGTTTTGTCGCTTCAATTTTAGGATTAGCAATCGCGATTCCACTATTAATTTGGGGTCTTACACAATCTGAAATTGTATCATTAGATCTCAAATCCACCTTATTTAGTTTTCACGCTTTCAATCCCCGCTTTTCACTGCTACTGACGCTGTTGAGTAAGTTGGCATTAGGCAGCCAATTTGTCGCAGAACGGGCGATCAATTTGCATAATGTCGCGATCGCTGCCTATATTAGTTTGCTGATTATTACCATCAATTTGATGCCGCTCCGGAGATTAGATGGCGGCTACATTGTACATGCAATGTTCGGACAAAAACCTAGTGCGATCGTCAGTCAATTAAGTAAGGTAATCTTAGTAATTCTCGGCATTATCCGGTTCAGAGCTTCTGGGTTTGGCAATACCGATTTACTATTCCTGGCGATCATTATTTCGCTAATTCCCGCGATTGACGAACCTGCACTTAATGATGTGTCAGAACTAAATAACTGGCGTGATACTCTCGGTGTCTTGATTTTAGCAATTTTAGTCTTAACTTTGATCCCAGTACCAACAGTGCTGATGCCATTCTTAGGTATTTGAACTTAGTTGAAAGCTAAGCTTCTGGTGAGGACACAAACCCGACTTCTCGAAGAAGTCGGGTTTGTAGCCGTGATGGTTGAAATGTTCTAGCTGCACTAGCAACTGCTGTAGAAGTTAAAATTTAGATAATTGTCAAGAAACCATGACAATTATCATAGCTAGAACGACGTAAAATCGTTAAACCCTGGAAATTGAGAGCGATCCCCCCTTGACGAACTAGGGTAAAGTTTTGTTAGATATATGCATACACCGCAATTGTTAATGACTAATAGCTGAAAGGTAAATCACTTCAGAACTTAGCAAATCCAATTAACGGGCGTATTTTTAAAAATCGAAATTTAGTCACCTGCAATCGAGTTATCCTTTCGATCGTGCAGATTCTAGAAATTTAATCAACAGCTTAACTGGAGCTAGTCAATATCAATGATTAGCAACCCATAGCAAATTTTCTTGGGTGACAACAAGTGAGGATGCAAATTCATTGGATTTATCATCTTCATCTTAATTCGGAGGTCGAATCATGACGACAGACAACGCATTAGAAGAAATGACACTCAGACAATTACGCCGCGTAGCGAGCGTTTGTGGAGTGTCCCGTTACAGCAGGATGCGGAAATCCCAACTCCTGGAAGAAATTCAGAAAAGTCAGAGTAAATCTACTCATAGTCCATCTACCCAACTGGAGGCACAATTAGCCGTGGAAGCAGGAAAATTTGAACTTGGAGTCGATGTCGATCTTACGGCTGCGGAATTAGCAGATGTAGATGAAGGATTAGGCGATTTACCCGGTGGTTATGGCGACAGTCGGATTGTCTTGTTGCCTAGAGATCCCCAATGGGCTTATGCATACTGGGATATTCCGATCGAACATAAAAATGAACTACGCTATCATGGCGGACAGCAATTAGCTCTTCGCATTTATGATGTCACTGACATTGATTCAGAGCATCAAAGTCCCCATAGTATTCAAGAATATCCGATCGATGAAATGGCGAGAGAATGGTATCTCCCAATTCCGGTAAGCGATCGTTCTTACACGATCGATATCGGTTATCGTTGTGGTGATGGTCGGTGGTTAGTGCTAGCTCGATCTGCATCTGTCAGCATTCCCCCTGTTTATCCTTCCGATTGGATTGAAGATATCTTCATCACCGTACCGTGGGAAGAAGAGTTGGTGGGTAAAACCTTTGCCGAGCTGGTACCGCCCAGCCATAAAGCCGCTGAAGCTGGCGCAACTGACGCTAGTAGCAGCACTACCGAACAGAATGCGATCTACAATCGGATCTTCGGGATGGGAGATGCTACCGAATCATTGCGGATTAATGGTTCGCTCTATGGTTCGATGCAACATTCACCCCTAGAATCGCTCAGTTCCTTTGTCTTCCCCTCTGGAGCGGGCATGTGGTCACTACCTACCACTTCGGGCGTAAATATGTCTGGTGTCGGGATGTCTGGTGTGGGAATGGATATCAGCGAACGTCAGCGTCAATTCTGGTTGATTGCAGATGCAGAATTGATCGTCTACGGTGCAACTGAGCCTGATGCTACCGTCACTATCGGCGGACGACAAATCAAGCTCAACCCCGATGGTACTTTCCGCTACCAAATGTCCTTCCAGGATGGGAATATCGATTATCCGATCATCGCTGTAGCCAAAGATGGCGAGCAACAACGCTCGGTACATATGACATTCGATCGATCGACTCCTTCGCGTAATACTAATACTAAGGAAGAAGCTGTACCTGAAAGATGGTTCTAGGTAATCACATCCTGAATATTTAGTCAATAGTCTAAATTATCCCTGTCAATCCTAGTAATTGATGGGGATAATTTGTCATGTTGATCCAAGTGGCTAGTTAGCCGCAGAAAGTTAAAGCTGTTATACTGATTAGCTCAAACAAGTCTCAATCGATCTAGCTCTGCTGTTTAAAGAGCGCGGATTAAATAAAATTCAACATTACGCATCAATCGATGGAAGTGATGCGTTACGACTATCGCTAACGCATCCTACTAAATCTAATATGGTAAGACCCAAATTAACAACTCATAACCCCTATATCTGCGGGGTTCAAGCTAAGTCGCTAGCTTCATTTGAGTTAATAGTATAAACCCCAACTCCGAATCCACTTACATGACTAATGCTACAAAATCTCGCGATCAAAATCTAGAATCACCAGTACTCCCTGATAATGATTGGCGACTGTTATTGAGATTAGTACCCTATGCTCGTCGCAGTGGTAAATTGTTTATCTTATCATTTGGGTTATTGATCCCGTTGGCAATTTCCAATGCGGTACAACCTTTAATTATTGGTCAGGCAATTTCTAAAATTAGAAGTGAAAAAACCTGGGATTTTGTGAGTGGTTTATCCATGTTAGATGGATTAAATGTCTTGACTCTCATCTTGATGGGCACGGTAATAATTAGATTAATCTTAACCGCAATTCAAGGTTATACCGTCCAACGGATCGGTCAACAAATCACCGCAGATATTCGGAATGATTTATTCGATCGAGTCACATCTTTAGCCGTAAGATTTTTTGATCGCACACCTGTCGGTAAGTTGATTACTCGCTTGACTAATGATGTTGAAGCATTAGGTGATGTGTTTACAACTGGAGCAATTGGCATTATCAGCGATCTATTTTCGATCCTGGTGATGATCTATTATATGTTTACGCTTCAGTGGAAAATTGCGATCATGTTATTACTAATGTTAGTACCAGTGGCCGCATTAGTAATTTATTTTCAGCATGAATATCGCAAGGCAAATTATCGAGGTAGAGAAGAGTTATCTTTACTCAACTCGATGGTACAAGAAAATGTGGTTGGTATTAATGTTGTCCAACTATTTAGACGCGAAAAATACAACGCCGAACTATTTCGGACTGTTCGCGATCGATATATCAAAGAAATAGATAAAACTAACTTTCATGACTCCGCCGTATCCGCAACTCTAGAATGGATTTCCCTAGTCGCGATCGCCGGAGTACTTTGGATGGGTGGCTTGATGGTACTAGACAAAACGTTGGATTTTGGGACATTAGCTGCCTTTATTTTATATGCCCAAAAACTGTTTGAACCATTGCGACAATTTGCAGAGAAATTCACGGCAATTCAATCAGGATTTACCGCAGTAGAACGGATTAATGATATTCTCAATGAGCCGATCGAAATTAAAGATATCGACGATGCTCAAAGTCTACATCTGATGCATATCGATGGCGGCTCCCAGGGTGAAATTAGATTCGAGCATGTCTGGTTTGCTTATAAAGATGATGACTATGTAATTCGTGATTTAGACTTCACGATTAAACCAGGTGAAAAAATTGCCTTAGTCGGGCCGACAGGTGCGGGTAAAAGTTCGATTATTCGCTTGCTATGCCGTCTATATGAGCCAACAAAGGGTCGGATTTTAGTTGATGGGGTAGATATCAAAAAAATTACTCAAGCCGAACTCCGTCGCTATTTGGGCGTAATTCTCCAAGATGGTTTTCTATTTGCGGGAAATGTCAGAGACAATATCACCTTGGGCGAAGATTATAGCGAAGCTGAAATTCTTAATGCGGCTAAATCAACTAATATCGATAGGTTTATTAGCGAACTTCCTCAAGGTTATGATACTCAATTACGGGAACGTGGTTCTAATTTATCAGCCGGACAAAAACAGTTAATTGCTTTCGCTCGATCGGTAATTCGCAATCCACGAGTCTTAGTCCTCGATGAAGCTACTGCAAGTTTAGATGTCGGCACCGAAGCATTGGTTCAAGATGCACTCGATCGATTAATTGTCGATCGAACTGCAATTATTATCGCGCACCGTTTATCAACAATTCGCAATGTCGATCGGATTTTTGTGCTCAAGCAAGGTACATTAATTGAATCTGGTAGCCATGATGAATTGTTGCAAGCAGGTGGTCTATATGCAAGTTTGTACCAATTGCAGATGTTAGGAACCTAATATAATTAGTCGCTACCCATAACCTAAGCGGTTAGAAACCGCTCCTCGGAGTACAAAGTCCGCCTGCGCGGAC
>JANYIT010000096.1 GCA_025358725.1 Chamaesiphon sp. GL140_3_metabinner_129_sub | reverse complement strand
CAATTGCCTTCAATACTTCGGATGATTCGATGATTGGATTGATTAGTGAGAATTCTTTTAGTTGCAATAGTCTGACCCTCGCCTATTCAAGATTCACCCCTAATCTACCTGCTTTTGGCTTAACCGAGAAGTATTGATAGTGGTGCGACAGCAACACGAGTTAATGCGGATACTAGCTTGCACTTAGAAGCTTTTTACAAGTACAAAGTTAGCGATAATCTGACTATCACACCAGGCATCTTGGTGTTAACTAGTCCCGAACATAATAGTACCAATCCTACTGAATATCTGGGTACGATTCGGACAACATTTAGTTTTTAGGGAGGTAGTCATTTCGAGGTGATTCGATCGATAGATGATTTGATCGATCGCCTCTTACATTACTTAAACTTTCCAAGAGTTGACGATAATAATTCCCACCAAAGAAATACAGATAACGATCGCCGTCCAGAACCATCCTTCTTGAGTTGCACCTGCTTCAACGGCAAAATAAATTGCCATCGGCATTGTTTGTGTCTGTCCTGGGATATTTCCTGCCAGCATTAATGTTGCGCCAAACTCACCTAATGCACGGGCAAACGCAAGTACTGTACCCGCTAGAATTCCTGGCATTGCTAAGGGCAAAGCAATATAACAAAACACTGACATTTCTGAGGCACCTTCTAGTCTAGCAGCATCTAATAGTAAAGAATCAATCTGCTCGAATGCGCCTAATGCTGCGCGATACATCAAGGGAAATGACACGATAATGGCGGCTAAAACTGCTGCATACCATGTAAATACTACCCCTAGATTCCATTGGTTGAGAAATTGCCCCAAAACACCATTTTTTCCCAGTAAAATCAGCAGTACAAAGCCGACAACAGTTGGCGGCAAAATTAGCGGTGCGATCAGAAACCCCTCAATAAAAGATCGCCCCTTGCCGCGATAATGATACATTTTATAAGCAACAATCGTACCTATACAAAATGTAAAAAGCGTCGCTATAATTGATACTTTCAAAGAAATCCAGAGTGGAGATAGATCGGGAATCGACATTATAATTAAGATCGAGGTTTAGCAATCCCAAACCCATATTTTCTAAATATAGCTTTTGCCGATTTACTTTGTAAAAATTCGACATATTGACTAGCTCCAGCTAATGATTTACTTGACTTTAATACGGCGATCGGATATTGAATTGGCGAATGCAATTTTTCATCAGCCGTTGCCACAATTGTAATTTTATCCGAACTTTTAGCATCTGTGACGTAAACAATTCCCGCATCTACGTCACCAGTTTCTACCGCAGTGAGAACGGATCTAACATTATTGCCCAACACGAATTTAGATTTTACTTGCGCTAAGATGCCTAGCTTCTTCAATACCTCGGTGGCATATTGTCCGGCAGGAACGCTGCGGGGTTCGCCAATCGAGATACGTTTAATTTCTGGTTTAATCAGTTGTTGAAAGTTAGTTAAAGACACAGCGGATTGCTTAGGCACAACTAATACCAACTGATTGGTTAATAACTCCTGTTGAGTTGCCGTTACTAACAATCCTTTGGCTTGTAGCGCATTCATCTGTTTGTCAGCCGCCGAGATAAATACATCAATGGGTGCGCCCTGTTCAATTTGTTGTTGCAAGGCACCAGAGGCGGCAAAGTTGTAATTAACTGTCTGGCTGGGGTTGGCTTTGGTATAAAGTGGCGTAATTTCTTGCAGAGATTTCTGGAGACTGGCTGCGGCTGCGACTAAAATTGTCGATGTTGGTGCAGGGGGCACAAAGGCGATTTGCTGAGGCTGTAGGGCGGTTGAAGTGAGGTGGGCATAGATAATTGAAATGACGATCGTCAAACAGCTCAACAGCCCAATTTGCCAAGACTTTACGCGCATAGTCAGGATATTTTTAACAACCTTTCCATCTATTTTGAATAAATACCAACTTTATGTCAAAATATTACCAATATAGTTGGTAATCGATCGTGCCGCGTAAAGACCAAGGTTGGATTACATTTCAATTACCCGAAGCCGAACGCCAGTTGCTAGAAAGCTATTGCGATCGAACAAATCGATCGAAAACTGATGTACTGCGGGAGTTGGTACGGGGTTTAGGTCGAGAAATAGCCGATGTAGAGATGGCTGTAAATCCACCACTCAACCGCAATCTAGAAATTCGAGCAATGCGCGTCAGTGCCCGTAATGTTTTTCCGGCGATCGTCAGACAGGTGAAGTTAGGTAGTATTAGTGCTGAGATTTTGCTCGAAATTGCCCCAAATGTTGAAGCTGTGTCTGTGATTACTCGTTCTTCCGCCGAGGCATTACAATTGAAAGCAGGCAGGCACGCTTATGTCACGATTAAATCTAGCGATGTGATGGTAGCTGTAGATGATTAGTCAGCACGATCGAGGGTAAAATTCTACTCTCGATCGATATCTGTTATCCTACACTCCAACCGTCGAAGGAGATCTAATAATTTCCACATCTGGTAAATCTTGAAACAAGATCGTGCTGAGATAACGTTCGCCAAAGCTGGGTTGTACCAACACAATCAACTTGCCCGCATTCTCAGGACGTTTACCGAGTTGAATTGCTGCATATAAAGCTGCTCCTGATGAAATCCCCGAAAGTAGCCCTTCCTCTCTGGCTAGCCGACGACCGAAAATAATTCCCTCATCATCCGTCACCTGAATCACTTCATCAATCAGATCCGTCCGTAGCACTCCAGGCACAAATCCGGCACCAATCCCTTGAATTTTATGCGGGCCTGGTTTACCGCCAGATAAAACGTGACTATTCGTAGGTTCGACAGCAACAACTTTAAAACTGGGTTTGCGTGCCTTGATAACTTCGGCGATGCCAGTAATCGTACCACCAGTCCCAACTCCCCCGACAATAATATCGATCTTGCCATCGGTATCTGCCCACAATTCTTCGGCGGTGGTTTCGCGGTGAATTTTCGGGTTAGCTGGATTGTTGAACTGTTGGGGCATGAAAGCATTCGGCAGTTCGGCAACGATTTCTTCAGCACGGCGGATGGCACCTTTCATTCCCTCACTGCCTGGGGTTAATTCTAACTGTGCGCCGTAAGCTTTGAGCATGGCGCGGCGTTCTAAACTCATGGTTTCTGGCATAGTCAGGATCAGCGAATAGCCTTTGGCTGCTGCTACCATTGCTAAAGCGATGCCTGTATTACCAGAAGTCGGTTCGACAATGATGCTTTTTCCTGGCTCGATCTGCCCTGCTGCTTCTGCGGCTTGAATCATGCTCAACCCAATTCGATCTTTGACGGAGGCGGAAGGATTCATCCCTTCCAATTTGACGATAATTTCGGCAACACAACCTTCCGCTTGGGGAATGCGATTGAGTCGGACTAGAGGGGTTTTGCCGATTAATTCTGTGACGTTATTGGCAATTTTCATAGTTTTCTGCTACTTATTGAATTTCAAGAGTTAATGAAGAACGTTATTTACAACTTCAGGTTAAAATAAGTATATCACTGTAAATCGGTAGGGATATCGAAATTTTGTCCATCTTAATCTCAAATCGATTGACGATCGAGATATTTTTACGCTCTCTCGGAGATTGAATGTTAATGGTGAATTGGATAAATGCTTTACTAGGTGGGGTGCTAATTGGTACGAGTGCGACCATTCTTTTGGCGTTTAATGGTCGAATTGCGGGAATATCTGGCATATTTAACAAAGCGATCGAGTCTAAGATCGATCGCGTTTGGTCGTGGTTGTTCCTATCAGGAATGTTAGGTGGTGGGGCAATTTACACTTACATCCTTGCGCCAGGATCGATTCCTCAATCTGAGTTTACGCCTGGGATCGTGCTGATTGGTGGCTTGCTGGTTGGGTTTGGTACGCGGATGGGTAATGGTTGTACTAGCGGTCATGGAGTTTGTGGACTGGGCAGATTATCATGGCGATCGCTGGTGGCTGTGATTACTTTTTTAGCAACAGCGATGATTACTGTTTTTATTACTCGTCATCTGTTGAAGTGAGCAATATTAAATGAAACAAAATATGGTTGCTGTAATTGCGGGTTTATTATTTGGGATCGGCTTATGTTTATCGCAGATGGTCGATCGATCTCGAGTATTAGGATTCTTGGATGTAACTGGGGACTGGGATTCAACTCTATTATTTGTATTGGGTGGAGCGGTAAGTGTAACGGCGATCGCTTTTCGATTCGTATTGCGGCTGCCAAAACCAGTCTATGAGGAGAAATTTTACTTACCCCAAGAACACAAGATAGATTTGCAATTAGTATTAGGTGCGGCGATTTTTGGTGTGGGTTGGGGGATCTCTGGCTACTGTCCGGGACCAGCAATTACTGGGCTAATTTTCGGTAGTTGGAATCCAGTTTTATTCGTGTTAGCAATGGTAATTGGCTCGCTCAGTTATGGTTATTTATCTAAATCATCCAAATAAATAACCCAAGTTGCTACTGATAGAACGCCTACGATTGAAATCGCCGCTCGGATTGCAAAGTCCGCCTACGCGGACTGATATATTTAGTCCGCGTAGCGAAAAGTGCGGTCTTGGGGTTTCCCCTGTCTTGTCGTTTTCTTATTCGGGGGGAACCCCCGAATAAAAACGCCGCAAGTAGAGCACCTTTTCAAGACAGGCGGACTTCGTATCATGAGCAGCGGTTTTAACCGATTGAGTTATGGGTAGCTGCTCAAATACCAGCACCATAGAGAAAATCCTCGATCGCTTTATCAGTTTCGGTCACATCTTGAATCGATGCGGTTTCGATCTCACCTTCAATAACTGGATTAAGTTGAGCATTGAGCGATTGAACTTGCTGTTCTAAACTCTTAATTCGATCGAATAACTTACTAATTACCTCAGCTTCGACATCGGGTAAATTTTCCTGATTTTGGGAAGTATCGATCGATCGAGTACCATTCCGAATTACTCGCCCTGGAATCCCAACTACAGTACAATCACTGGGAATATCTCTTAATACTACTGAACCCGCACCAATTCTGACGCGATCGCCAATGTTAATATTACCTAAAATCTTGGCTCCTGCCCCTACTAAAACATTATTTCCTAATGTTGGATGACGTTTACCCGTTTCTTTACCTGTACCGCCGAGGGTTACGCCTTGATAGATTACGACTCCATCACCCAGGATTGCGGTTTCACCAATTACTACCCCCGCACCATGATCGATAAATACTCCTTTCCCAATTGTTGCCCCAGGATGAATGTCAATTCCTGTAAAAAACCGACTTAAACTACCGATAAATCTGGGGAAAAATGGCACACCTAAGCTATGTAGCCAATGAACAAATCGATGGCAAGAAATAGCTTGAAAGCCAGGATAACAAAACAATATTTCTAACCAATTTCGGGCGGCTGGATCGTGCCGTTTAATGATTTGCCAATCGGCGATCGCGACCTCGATCGGATTCGCTGGCGGTCTAGGTTGTATGTTATCGAGGGAAATGGATGCTCGATCTTTTTGATTTGTTTTGGTTAGGGATTGGGTATTATTCATGATAATCAATTGGAAGTTAAATAATCAATTAAAATTTATTTTTATAATAGGTAGGGTGCGTTGGCAATTCGGAATAGTCAGCGGTTGAAACCGCTGCTAGTGTTGCAAAAACCGCCTACGCGGGTTAAGACTCCCAGTCCGCGTAGGCGGACTTTGTATCACTAGCGACGATTTCAATCGTGCGGTAGTCGATCGCATCATCGATGACGGATGGTTTTAACCACCTCCACCAGCCTGTCGATTTCCGCATGGGTGTTGTAGAAAGCTAAGGATGGGCGTACAGTCGCAGCCAAACCATAACGTTGTAAGCTCGGTTGAGCGCAATGATGCCCCGCCCTAACTGCAATCCCTTCCTGTGCAAGTCTTTGCCCAACTTGCTCGGTGGGAATATTATCCAAAATAAAGGAGACAACGCTCACCTTATTTAGGGCTTGCTGAATTAGTCCATGGTGTTGCTCTAAAGGCTGAAATCCTTGCTAAAGGATGGTTCTGTTGCAAAGATTTTCGCTCGATCGAGGGATTCAAGCGATCGAGTACAAGGGTTTTGAGCCTTTAAGCATC
>JANYIT010000095.1 GCA_025358725.1 Chamaesiphon sp. GL140_3_metabinner_129_sub | reverse complement strand
ACCCGCGCGTTGTTAAAAAGACCCGTTCAAAATTTCCAGCGAAAAAACCTTTTCATCCTGGTACGGGAACTCAGCACCCACACCTTAGTTTCTCTATTGCTAGCACTGCTTAGAGCTTAACCGAGAAGTATTGGGAGTTATCTACCAAAATTTTATTGTTGAGGAAAAAGCTCCAAGGGCTTGAGGAACAAGATTTTTTTGAATCTTTTGGATTTTACGATTCTAAGTATAATTTTCAAGAATCTGTAATTTACAAGCAACGATTAGACCAAATCCGTGCTCAACAAAAACAGATAATTAAAGATAAAAAAGCTGCCGTATGTCTGACCGAGTGGTCTGTTGGTGGTAGTGTAAAAGAAGGTAAGAAGATGACTGATAATTTCATCAAACTAGTTCTTCGTGCTTTCAATGGTGAATGCGATGCTTCTGTCATGAAAGTTAAATATAACAATGTTCAGACAATGGAAAATCGTGTCAGAAAAACTTATGAAGACCTAAATAAACTATCTCAAACCACACATTGTGACATTACGTCAAGCTACTTAAATCTAAAATTACAAGAGCTTTGGCTAACTCACGAGTATCAAGAGAAAAAATATCAGGAGCAAGAAGAACAGCGCATTATTCGCGAACAGATGCGTGAAGAAGAAAAAGCATTACGCGAACTGGAAAAAATCCAGCAAGATGCCGAGCGAGAGGAACGTCGTTATCAAGACGCTCTAGCAAAAGCTCGCCTCGAAGTTGAATCAGCCACAGGTAAAGCTCAAGAAAAACTCTTTAGCCAAATCGAGGAGTTACAGAAGCGACTTACTGAGGCTGAAGTAAATAAAGAGAGAGCTATATCTCAAGCTCAATTAACTAAATCTGGACATGTCTACATCATTTCTAACATCGGATCGTTTGGCGAAGATGTTTATAAAATTGGGATGACGCGCCGTCTCGAACCAACCGATCGTGTTAAAGAGCTAAGTAGTGCATCCGTGCCCTTCCCGTTTGATGTTCACGCTATGATTTTTTGCAATAATGCCCCAGAGCTTGAATCTCGTTTACACAAGCGTCTCGAAGATAGTCGAATGAATAAAGAAAACCTGAGAAAGGAGTTTTTTCGAGTTTCAATAGATGAAATCGTCAGAGTGGTAAGAGAAACAGATGCAGAACTTAAAATTGGTAGCTCTGAGATCACTTTTACTAAGATTGCTGAAGCTGCTGACTATCGAAAGACTTTAGCTAGAGAACGCAATGACAAAGTGGTTACAGTGTAAATCAATTCGATCGAGAGTTAAGTTAAAATAGAGACAAGTATTCAGAGGTAGAAAGATGAGTCCTCAATTACAGCAAGTACTGATCGAGATCGATCGATTGTCCTCAACAGAACAGATTCAAGTCATCGAATATATTAATACTAGACAACGAAGCTCAGTATTAGACACTATTACAAACCTGCGATCTCAACAAGTATCATTCAAGACACCGGAAGAAATTGATGCTGAAATCCTTGAAGAAAAAGCAGCATGGACAAATTGAACATACCGCAGGGTAGTAGAGTATATCTCGACTCGTCAATCCTCATTTACACGGTAGAAGTAAATTTGACATTCTGGAAAACTCTGGAAGTTTTATGGCGTAAATTTGCCGAAGGTGAGATCTCACTGATTAGTAGCGAACTCATCATCACAGAAGTACTAGTTAAACCTCTCAAAAGTCAAAATCAACAATCAATCGACAGCTATAACAAACTGCTTTTTGATTCTGGCATCGAACTAATACCGATAACTAGAAGCTTATTAATATCAGCTACTAATTTACGCGCTAAACACAACTTAAAAACGCCAGATGCTATCCATGCAGCTACCTCCATCGATCTTAATTGCAATCGATTTTTGACTAACGATAAAGGCTTCAACAATATTCCGCGTCTACCAACACTAATACTCAGTCAGATCGGGCTAGATTAAGTGGAGTGATTGCGATCGAGCCTAACTGAGAATTTGAGTTGTCGATAGAGTAGACTAAAAGAGTAGATTATTGAATCATGAAGACAATAATATGACATTAGCCGAAATACTTCCTGGGGCGCGACAACTTTCCGCCGCCGAAAAACTCAAACTAATTCGGATTCTCGCAGAAGATTTAGACACCGCCGAGGATATTTCACCACTAGAACCATTCAAAACCTACGATTTGCCTACACCATACGATAGCTTTGGAGCTGGGGCAATTTTAATGGCGAGTCTGTCAGCCCCTCAAACATAGATCGTCGATATAATATGCGATTCAAATATTCAACCACTAGCCCAAGCCAAAACGAGTTCGATAGTCTGCCCAGAATTCCCTTGATATTACGACGAGGAGATCGCAGCATTGAAGCGATTGGCTTGGTAGATAGTGGGGCTACAGTTAACGTATTACCTTACGAATTAGGTATTCAACTAGGTGCCGAATGGGACGACAATAGAGCTATCATTCAATTATCAGGAAATCTTGGTAATCAGCCAGCAATGCCTTTAGCTGCAACTACCGAAATTGAAACCTTTCCTCCAACCGAATTACTATTCGCCTGGACACGCAGCCCAAATGCTCCACTTATTTTCGGTCAAACCAACTTTTTTCTAGAATTTGATGTCTGTTTTTATCGCTCTCGATCAGAGTTTGAAATTAAACTAAAATCTTAATTCTATTTCTCCAATTTCTGTATTTATAGAAGTAGCCAGAGATCTAATCGGCTGAGTCATATGTGCTGTTGCTGTTTCGATTGTTCCAAAAATTCCAGCATTCTTTGTGCTGCACCAAAAGAATCATAAGGAGACGAAGCCTCGTATGGTAGTCCAGGTTGGAGCAAATTAGCTTCTTCTTGCGCTAAATCTGAAACCAGAACTTGGATAGCATAAAGTTTATCTGCACGATTTAAGTCTCGTAATGACTTGAGCAAATTTCCCGACAGCATAAGAATTACCACGACTAATACAGTGTAAGAATTATCATATCTGTATTTGATCGACACTTTCCAGATAGTATAGGACTCGGTCTCGATTCGATTAAAATAAAACTAGACCAGATTAACTATACCTAGACTAATTTGTGTGACTAAGTTACTGGAAGAAGCGATCGCACAACTGAAAACTCGTCCTATCAGTGAGCAAGATTCGATCGCTGCACTTATTTTAGAAGAACTCCATGCTGATGACGATCTGGGCTTTAGTGCCGATCGCTTTCGAGAGTCCTGGAAACAAGCCTTAGCAGGAAATACTTTACCACTCAGTCAGTTGTGGGAGAGTAGTGAGGTTGACTGAATCATTCCCGATCAAAATCAGGTTAACTCCTGACTTTAGAAAACAAGTTGATGTAGAGAATCTAGACTGAGTTTGGGAAGAAGCGATTCTCCAAAGGAGAGGCTACGCCAACGCACAACTAAAAACTTGTCCCATCAGTGAGCAAGACTCGATTCGATCGAGTTTATAAGGCATACACGCGATCGATTACTAAAATACTAGCGATCAACATAGAATCCTTGCCTAGCTTGGAATATAGCTTATAATAGTAGGATCGAGATTTGCTCGTAGTATCAATCAAACAACGGAGGTATTGATATATGGAAGCAGCCTTTTCCCCTAAACTAGAGCTTTCGCAAGAGAAAGACACCCACAAGCAAGAAATAAAAGAGAAAGAGATCGAGACTATCCTTGTCCAGATGGGACTCAGCGATCTTCGCATTCAAGCAGATCAGGCAGAGATTGATCGATTGAAAGTAGATACAATAAAGATGATTGCAACTTGACATCACTCATCAAATAATGTGGGAAAAACTATATAACTTCGGCAAAGATCTTCTCACTTAAGCCAGATTTCAGAAGACGTTCGTACCAGAGTTCGAGCATCAGCAAATAACCAATGCGGTTATTGCCAAAGTCTGCAAAAATATGTACTGGGAATTTTAGAAATCGAACACATCATTCCTAAAGCCGCAGGTGGTTTGGATCAGGAAGAAAACCTCTGGCTTGCTTGTCGATTGTGCAATAGTTATAAAGGTGCGAAAACACAAGAAAAAGAGATGTACTGTTCTTTTACAGGTGTACTCATATTGACTATCTGGAGTAATTATTGTGACTCATCCGCTTGAAGCTGATAGAATAGAAACTGACTAAGTAGATAGATATCAAACCATATGATCGTCGCACTGCTGTATTTAATTTTGAGCGGGGCTTACCTATTGGTAATTCCTGGTGGGTTGTATCTATATCTCAAGCAGCGATGGTATGTAGCTAGCTCGATCGAGCGGCTATTGATGTATTTTCTGGTATTTTTCTTTTTCCCTGGGATGTTATTACTATCGCCATTTCTCAATTTTCGTCCCAAACGCCGCGAAATTGCGGCTTAGATTGAGATAATGCGGAGAATTGATGTCATTATCATTGGGATTGTCGTCTTTGCGATCGGTGGTGCTGGTTATCTAGGATTACAGCTTGCTGGATTAGATAATATTAATGCCGGAATTTGGAGTCAACTTATCTTAGTTGCGATTATTTTGGGATGGTCATTTAGCTATGTCTTCCGAGTAGCGACCAAAAAAATGACTTATACTCAACAGCTCAAAGACTATGAAGAAGCTGTTCTCCAAAAACGCCTCGAAGAACTCACGCCTGAACAGCTAGCCAAGATCCAATCGGAGATCGAACAAGAACGTAATCAATCCTAATCAATATCTAGAGCGTTCGGCATTGATTATTTGACGTGAGATTTAAGTCCACATTCCATCCGGTGCTAAAGTGTGAGGGCGGGTTTTAACTTAAATCTTGAGCTTTGTTGTCGTGGATAGTTTAAACCCGCTCCTACAGATCCTAATTCCCAACTCCCAACTCATATGCTTTCCGTCTCTAGTTGTTTTCAGTCTTTACGCGATCGTGGACAGTGTGCTCTAATTCCTTTCATCACCGCTGGCGATCCTGACTTGGCAACTACGGCTGAAGCTCTCAAAATCCTGGATGCAGCGGGTGCAGACTTAATTGAATTAGGTGTTCCCTACTCCGATCCCTTGGCAGATGGCCCAATTATCCAAGCGGCGGCTACTCGGGCGTTGGCACGAGGAGTCAAGTTGAATGATGTGATCCAGATGGTGGCTGAAGTGAGTCCGCAGATTAAAGCACCGATTATTTTATTTACTTATTACAATCCTATTCTCAATCTGGGAATTCGTTCCTTTCTGAGCCAAATTGCGGCGGCTGGAGTCCAGGGGTTAGTGGTGCCAGATCTACCATTGGAGGAAGCCGAAGAGCTATTGGTACCTGCGGCGGAGATCGGGATCGAAGTCATCCTCCTGGTCGCACCAACCAGCTCTCAGGAGCGGATTGTGGTGATCGCGGCGAAGTCTCAAGGCTTTATTTATTTGGTCAGCGTAACGGGTGTAACTGGGGTTCGATCGGGGTTGGAAGACAGGGTAGGCGATATTTTAGCGAATCTGCGGAGTGTAACTGATAAACCGATCGCGATCGGCTTTGGGATTTCGGCACCAGAACATGCTCAACAGGTCCGAAAATGGGGCGCAGATGGAGTAATTGTCGGTAGTGCGATGGTTAAGCGTTTAGGCGAAGGAACACCTGTAGAGGGGCTATCCTCGATCGATCAATTTTGTCGAAGTCTGAAAGCATCGATAGCTTAAATTTGCAACTTTTGACTAATTAAATCATGTTTGTTGCTGAGATTAATTAGCAAATTTCTGCTAGGCAATAATTGACTAAACTAACTGGCAAACTTACATATTGTTAGCTCTATCGATATAAGTCGAAGACTAGTATCATCAAAGAAAAATAACGTTGGTGCCCAAGTTGTGATGATGAGTAGTTAATTGAGAATAAATAGCATTGATTTGATTTTAAATGCGATTAGTTTCAGGTATTTTCTGCACGGTTACTTAATATTATTGTCATTAGATTCAACAACAGTAAAAACTTGCTAGAATAAACTAAGATTGATCAAGTATCGTCTCCAGTTGTAATGTTTTTGATTAGTTTCGCTCTAAATCTAATTGTAAGTTACATTCTGGAGTAGCTACATATCGATATTAATCGATCGAGTACAACTTAGCTTTTGAATTTGGTATCACATCAATTGATTTTACCCAATCCTAAAAATTATGCTTAAACGTCGTTCCTTTCTTGCTTACTTTAGTATCGGCTGGTTAACTAGTTGCTTTCCTGTTGTGCTTGCAGCTTGTGCGCCGAATAAATCTGCCACTCAAGCAACCGCAACTACCGATACTCCAACTACAGATGATAAAGGTACTGCGAAACCAGCTCTCAAGAAAACGGCTGATGGTTTCACAGTGGTGGGTTCTGTTGCCCAATTAGAGAAAGCGGGCTATTTACAAACAAAAGAAGTAGCCGTTTCCAAAGATCCGACAAATCCAAAACAATTATTAGCTGTTAACCCCAAATGTACTCATCAAAATTGTGATGTCAAGTGGATGGCTGGGGAAAAAAAATATGATTGCCCCTGTCATGATTCGGAATTTGCAGCCGATGGTAAAGTCTTGAAAGGCCCTGCTACAAAGTCTTTAGCTACCTATCCTGCCAAAATTGTTGGCACTCAAGTCTTAGTTAAAATCTAGATGAATTTCCAAACTGCGCGACCGTATACATTCCTGTCGATCGCAGCGGCACTAATGACGATCGGATTGAAGACTGGAGCCTATTTTTTGACTGGTTCGGTGGGGCTGCTGTCTGATGCGATGGAATCTGGGATCAACCTCGTTGCGGCACTGGCAGCATTTTGGGCAATATCTTTTGCAGCAACCCCGGCGGATGAGGATCATCCGTTCGGGCACAATAAGGCGGAATATTTTTCTAGTGGATTAGAAAGTATTTTGATTACCATCGCTGCAATTGGGATTGCGGTGGTTGCTTGGGCGAGATTGTCCAATCCTCAACCACTCGAACAGATCGGGTTGGGGCTATTCTTATCATTGATTGCTACTGCGATTAATGGGTTTGTAGCTTGGCAGCTTTTACGAGCTGGGCGGAGGCTCCGCTCGATTACATTACGTGCGGATGCTCACCATTTACTTACGGATGTCTGGACTTCTGTGGGTGTCATTGTGGGCATCTTTTGCGTCAAACTGACAGGCTGGCTAATTCTCGACCCTTTAATTGCTCTATTTGTTGCTGCTAGTATCCTAGTATCGGGAATACGGCTGCTGCGAGAAACAGGTGCTGGGCTGCTGGATACTGCCATACCGATCGCTGATCGAGGGCGGATTACTGGTATTTTTAGTACTTATGAGCAACAGGGTATCTACTTTCATGCCCTCAGAACACGAGTATCCGGCTCGCGGGGATTTGTGAGTTTTCATGTGTTGGTACCAGGAAATTGGACGGTACAGCAAGGACACGATCTGTGTGAAGAAGTGGAAGAAGCGATCGTCGATGCTCTACCAGGTACTAATGTGATTACCCATTTGGAACCACTTGAAGATCCTAAATCTTGGACAGACTTAGAACTCGATCGCAACGTTGATCCTTCACATTCTTAGCTTTTGCCCTCACCCCAGCCATCTCCCAAATTTGGGAGATGGCAATTTATATCCGCATTCGGCAAGGCTATTTAATACCTGTTTTATATATCTTGAACGGGACTGGGTATCATATATCTAGTTGCCTAACCCAATATTGTCATGCTAGATGAACTGATTATTTTGACCGACGATGAATTTGAACCTGATCGAGACAGCAAGGGTTGGACAGATGAAATTCGGCGCGTGACGGGGAAGTTACGGGAAGTCAAGCTCGATCCAGCACAGGTAGAAACGCAGATGTTGGCATTTATCAAGGTGGTGGGGCGGATTTTTCGGCAGGCGAATGCGGAGATTCCGCCGGAATTTGGGTTGCAGTTGGAAGAAGTGGAATTGGCTGTGAAGATTAGTGCCAAGGGGCAAGTTCAGCTTATTGCTGGTGGTGAGGTGGGCGGTGAAGGTGGCATTACTCTGAAGTTTAAGCGATCGGATTCAAACAGCAATGGCAAATAATTGGGCGATCGTTGTTGGCATTAATAACTATGAATTTTTATCAAATAATCCTTTGCGATTTGCAGAAAATGATGCCTTCGCAATGCAGCGGTTTTTGTGCGAGGATGCACAATTCGATCCTGGTAAGGTGCTGCTATGTGGCGATGGCTTGAATGGCAGCCAGAAGGCGACTCGCGCTGTACTGCGAGATATCTTGAAGAGTAAATTGCAACATGCTCAGAATGCTGACAATCTCTGGTTCTTTTTTAGTGGGCATGGGATGGCGGGAATCGACAACCAAGACTATCTAATGACGATCGATGGTAATCCCCAGGATCTAGAGGATACAGCGATTGCGATTCATTTTGTCACTGACAAGTTGCGGGCGTGCAAGGCGAAAAATATCGTGTTGGTACTAGATATGTGCCGCAATGAAAGCCTTGACACTGGACGTAAAAGTGTTGAATCGATCGAGGCATCGCTGCGGCAATTAGTAAAAGATCGCGAGGGACAGCAGGGGATTATTACGCTGTTTTCTTGTGGGCGGGGTGAGAGTTCTTATGAGATCGAGAGTTTGAAACAGGGAGCGTTTACCTATGCTTTGTTGGAGGGATTGCGAAAACAGACTATTTTGAAGGATTTGGAAGATTATTTGGCGCGGCGGGTGCCAGAATTACATCAATCGGCGGGGAAGGTGCGGAAGCAGGTACCGTTGGTAATTCCCGAACCAGGCTGGAAGTATGAGGAACCGATTCTGAGCCACTATGGGACGGTTGGGGATGTGGTGCGATTGAAGGATCTGGCGATTGATGCGGAACACGATGTCGATCTCGATAAAGCGATTCGACTGTGGGCGCGGGTGAATTTGTTGGCAACTGATCCAGCCGATCGTAATCGCGCTTTGAAAGCCTCGAATCGGCTGAATATTCTCAGGGCACAACAGGGATCCCCAAAGGTTACGAATTCGCCACCAGTAGCAGCACCCAAGCAGCCATCTGAAGAGCTTGTATCCAAGCCTTCAGTCATTGAATTTGCGTCGGTTAAGGTCGATTCTACAGGTAATATAATCGATCGACCCAAATGTACAGCCGAAATTTTCACAGAAGATCTGGATAAAGATGTATCGCTGACAATGGTACAAATCCGATCTGGTGAATTCCGAATGGGTTCGCTTGCAATACTTCTCGGTTAAGCCAAAAGCAGGTAGATTAGGGGTGAATCTTGAATAGGCGAGGGTCAGACTATTGCAACTAAAAGAATTCTCACTAATCAATCCAATCATCGAATCATCCGAAGTATTGAAGGCAATTG
>JANYIT010000396.1 GCA_025358725.1 Chamaesiphon sp. GL140_3_metabinner_129_sub | reverse complement strand
GCGTTACGCTATCGCTAACACACCCTACATTACCAAAAAGTCATGCTAGATATAAAAATAGGCTGCGGGTGCAGCCTGATTCCAACGATTCGATCTAAAATTACTTAGAGACGACTTCGATCTCGACAGTGACAGTAACTTCAGGGTGAAGCTTGAGTTCAGCTCTGTAAGTACCAATTTTAGCTACATCTGGAATGGTGATGTCGCGTTTATCGATTTCTTGTCCAGTAACTGCTTTGATTACTTCAGCGACTTCAGCAGTGGTGACAGTACCAAAAATTGCATCGTTTTCACCAACTTGCTTGGAGATTGAGAATTTACCAACTTTATCAATTGCTGCTTGTTGAGTTTGAGCAACTTCTTTTAATGCTAGTAACCGCAAGCGTTCGATTTCGCGACGCTTTTCGGCTTGCTTGAGGATGCCTGGAGTGACATTCGCAGCGATTTTTTGGGGGATGAGATAGTTGCGAGCATAACCAGGTGCTACTTCGACTAAATCGCCATTTTTGCCCAGTTTACGGACATCTTGAGTTAAAACTAACTGTACGCGCTTTGCCATATCGATTTCTATTTAAGCTTTCTAAGTTATATTTGAGACAGTGCCACAAACCTATGATTTTATCACATAAAATCTGCCTGTGTCAGTAGTTATCGATAGGATTATCCAAGGAAGAGGCTACGCAAATAGTAATACATTAATCCCTAACCGCTAAATCCCTATACAGGCGGGTTTTAAATTAAATTTCTCGCGGTATGTTTGAGTAGATAGTAGAATAACCCGCCCCTGCCGCTCCCATCTCCCATCTCCCAACTTTTATCAATGTCTCGTTTCCAAAAGCTCCTCAATTATCTCAATCCCTATAAATGGCAAGTAGCCCAAGGGATATTCGCGTTGTTCATTGTTAATGCTTTGAGTGTCTATATTCCACTCTCAATCAGGACAGGAATCGATCGACTGAAAACTTCGGTTACTAGCGACTATCTCACTCAACTGGCAATCGCGATCGTCGGATTGACTTCGATTATGTGGGTTGTGCGAATGATCTCCCGCATTCTGATCTTTGGGGTCGGGCGACAAGTTCAAGCAACGATGAAGCAGAATATCTTCGAGCAGATTCTGCGGTTGGAACCAGGTTATTTTGCGACGACGACGGTGGGAGATCTGATCAATCGGTTTACCAGCGATGTTGAAAACATCATGCGGTTGGTGGGTTTTGCAGTGCTAAGTACAGCGAATATTATCTTTGCTTACTCGCTGACTTTACCTGCAATGTTATATATTAATGTCAAGCTGACATTGATGGCATTGGCTGTATATCCGTTGATGTTGATTACGGTACAGTTATTCAGTCAACAACTGCGAAATCAACAGGTAGTCGTACAAGAATCAATCTCAGATTTGAGTGAGTTGATTCAAGAGGATATGAGCGGAATTTCACTAATCAAAATTTACGCTCAAGAAGAAACTGAACGCAAAGCATTTAGGAAAAAGAATCAGAAATTATTTAAAGCCAATCTTAAATTAGCCGAATCACGAAATACAATCTTTCCCATTATTCAGGGACTAGCATCGATTAGTTTATTGGTATTATTATGGCAAGGTGGACTTGCAATTGTGCACAATGAAATCAGTGTTGGTGACTTTTTGTCATTGGTGATTTATGCCCAAAACTTAATTTTCCCAACTGCATTATTAGGCTTTACAATTACTGCATATCAACGAGGAGAAGTCAGTATAGATCGAGTGGAAGCCATTCTCTTCGCTCGAGCTAAAATCGCCGATACACCTGCATCAATACATATAAATACCGTATTCCAAGGTCAGATTGCTGCACAAGATTTCAGCTACACCTATCCAGGCGCAGAGACACCTGCGCTCAAGCATCTTAATTTTACAATTAAAGCGGGAGAAACGATCTCGATCGTCGGCCCAATCGGTTCTGGTAAATCTACACTTGCCAATGCCTTATCTAGATTATTAGAAATATCTGAAAATAGTCTATTTCTTGATGGCTATGATGTGACTAAATTGAGCTTAAACGATCTGCGTGGCGCAATTGCCTATGTACCTCAAGAGAGTTTTTTATTCAGTACATCGATCGAGAATAATATCCGATATGGCGATCCTTTAGCTGCCAAAAATAAAGTAGAGATCGCCGCAAAGTTGGGGCAAATACATGGAGAAATTCTCAACTTCCCCCAACAATACAATACAGTAGTCGGCGAACGCGGAATTACCCTCTCTGGTGGACAACGCCAACGAACAGCATTAGCACGAGCATTGCTGATGAATGCACCAATTTTAATTCTGGATGACGCACTTTCCAGTGTAGATAATCAGACAGCAACAGCCATTCTTCAAAACCTCTCCCAAGCTGGACAAAAATCCACAGTCATTTTTATTACTCATCAATTGTCCGCAGCAGCGACAGCAGATCGAATTTTGGTGATGGATAAAGGTGAAATTGTCCAAACAGGTACCCATCAAGAATTAATTGCTCAAAAAGGTTTATATCAATGGCTGTGCAATCAAAACCAGTTGGAGGAATTGCTGCACTAATCTAGGCTTTAGGCTTTAGGTGTTAGGTATGAGGAGTTAGATCTGGGACGTTTGTGCTCATCATATTTGCTACAGCCTAAAGTCTTAGTACTAGCTTATTGGTAGCTAAAGTCGATTGGGTAATGTTCTAGATCTGTGGAGAGGAGGTTAAATGGCACACCCAAATTCAAACCGATTGATAAACAAACCAATCACAATATCGTGCATCACAACAGATTTAGAAAAGCAGATGGTTTTACGAGCCAGTCGCTTAAT
>JANYIT010000388.1 GCA_025358725.1 Chamaesiphon sp. GL140_3_metabinner_129_sub | reverse complement strand
TTGTACTCGATCGCTTGAATCCCTCGATCGAGCGAAAATCTTTGCAACAGAACCATCCTTTAGCAAGGATTTCAGCCTTTAGAGCAACACCATGGACTAATTCAGCAAGCCCTAATTAGATCGATCGCTTTATCATCCGTCACGGTATCGAGTTCCGTCACCATCTGCTCGAAGCTAATCTGGGGATTGACTACCACTGGTTTCATCGTCGAAACCGGAGCGATATTTTCATACAGATTCACCGCGTCAAAGATCCGAAAAATCTCTTTCCCAATTTCAGGACATAACCGCGTTGCTCTCCCCACCATCTGCTCGTACAAAATCCGCGAATTTACCCGCCGAATAAACACCAGATTGCAAATAGTTGGCACATCAATTCCCGTCGTGAGTAAATCTACCGTCACCGCAATTTTCGGACTCGCCTCGTTCCGAAACCGTCGAATTAACTAGTTTGGTTTATCCGCTTTCCCCGTTATTTTAATTACGTCATCATCATCGACACTCCCATATTCAGCTCTGAGAGATTGCTTGAACAGATCGACGACAATATCGGCATGATCGTTATCCGCACAGAAAATCAGCGTCTTTTCGGGTAAAGCTGGATCGATATATTTTGCCAACTGCTCACACACCACCCGATTAAACGATTCTGTAATCACCCGTTTATTGAACTGCTCGATCTCGATGTGAATTTGATCGGGCGCATTAATCAAATCGAGTTGCCCTGTAATTCCATCGAACACCTCCACCTCATCGCCCTGCGCCCAAGTAATCCCTGCTTCCGATAGCTCGGTGATAATCCGCATTGGTGGCTCATGATCGATTAAATAACCATCGATGACTGCTTCCCGATAGCTGTAGACATAAACAGGATTACCAAAAATCTGACTCGTATGCAGCGCGGGTGTCGCCGTCAATCCAATTTTGACCGCATCAAAGAAATCTAGTACCCGCCGATACTTGGAGATGTAATCGTTTAAATCCCGAAAAGTTAGCTCGGTATCACTCATCTCCCTGTCTAATAAATACCCCCGATGGCATTCATCGACAATGATGCAATCATACTGTCCGGCGGTGAGGGTAGGCGCATCATCTGCGGGGTACAGCAGCCGTTTTAACATCCCTTGAATCGTCGCGATATGTACTTTGGTATCTCTGTCCGGTTCGGTGTCTTTCAGCTCCTTGACATCAAAGATATCGGCAAAAGTTTGGAGATTTTCCATCCGCGTCTCTTTAAACGCCCCCTCTGTCTGTTCGCCCAGTGCAGATCGATCGACGATAAACAAAATCCGCCGAAACCGTTTGGTTTTTAACAGTCGATAAACCAGAGTAATACTGGTTTTGGTTTTGCCCGTACCTGTTGCCATTGCCAGTAGAATCGTTCGTGCATCCTCAGCTAAAGCCGTCTCTACTGCCTGAATTGCCTTCTTCTGATACGGACGCAAGGAGAAGTTATATTCAAAGCTCTCGCGTTCTAATTGCTGCTGGGATCGATCGAGATCCTGTGCCAGTGTATCAATCAGATCTTCAGGGCTATACCAATTTTTCAACGGGCGACTGATATTTTCAGCGCGACGCAGATCGCAAAACCAAATCCCGCTCATCGTGCGAAGCTGCTCCAAAAACTCCCGCCCATTAGTAGCAAAGACAAACGGTACCCGATATTCCCCCCAAGGCTCACCCAGAAAAGCGGCATCCCCCCGAAGCTGAAAATCGCGGCTGTAGCGTTTGGCTTGAACGATATCCCCCGCCACATTTTTACTTTGCCGCTTCGCCTCGACTACCCCGATAATATCTAAGCCTGAAAATAAGGCATAGTCAGCATTACCACTCGCTGTCGGCCATTCGGCGATCGCCAAATACCGCCCTTTCGCCGGACGCACCCCCCGACTATAGCGAATCTCCTCGGTATCAGCTTCCCAACCAGCCGATCGTAATTGGGCATCAATCAGGCGGCGGGTTTCCCGTTCATCTAAGTCAAGATATCTGCCATTTTGCTTGGCGGTATCGATCGACTGTTGAACTACTGGCGATTTCTGCGCGACTGTCTGGGCTTGAATCCCAATTAATTTAGCCTTAATTTCTGCCGCTTCTGCTTCGGCTACTCGTAATAATTCCTCTGCCAGTTGCCTGAGTTCTGCTTCCTCGTTGGCAATATTTACCGCAGCTTCAGCACTATTGCGCTGGGCATCCGCCTCTGCTCTCAGCTTGGCTAGTTCATCTCTAAGTGATGCTGTTTCTTGAGCTGGATCTGTTGGCGGCACAAACGGACTGGGTTTGAAATCTGCCACACCGCCATAAGAACGATGGAACCAAATTCCCAATACCCGTGCATATTTAAGGTTGCTCAATGCCGTCCGTTGTTCGCCTGAGAGCGAATGTGTCGCCCGATTACCCGATTTCCGCAACTCATGAAATAGATCGAGAGCTTCCCCACCAATTGCCCCACGCAATTCGAGTCGGCGCAGCAATTCAAGCTGGCTTTCTGCCTTGTCCTCGTACAGTCCGACTGTAGCCGCCACAAGCTGGGCAAGGAGTTCGCCAAACTGCCGCAGCTTAATCAGACAGGTATTGGGATCTTCGGTGAAGTAGCGTTCTGCTTGAGCACCCAACCGCACGAGTTGTAAGTCATGAACTTGGAGGAAAGCGAAATTGGGTGAAACCTGCACGATTTATCTGGATATTTTGTTAGATAATACTAGTAATGAGCCACTAGCCACTAGTCACGCCCTTATGGATACCAAAGCTTTTAAAAGATCGCTCAATCACTCAGAGAACTATCACCGCAAAGGATTTGGACATCAAGCCGAAGTTGCAGTTGTCTTGGAATCAGAATATCAAAGCGATCTAATTCAAGAAATTCGCGATCGCAATTATACTTTGACTCGCGGTGATGTCACGATTCGATTAGCAGAATCTTTTGGCTTTTGTTGGGGCGTAGAAAGAGCAGTAGCCATCGCCTATGAAACTCGTCAACATTTTCCCACCCAGCAAATCTGGATCACCAATGAAATCATTCATAACCCTTCTGTCAATCAAAGATTGCGGGATATGAATGTCAAGTTCATTCAAGTCGAAAATGGCATCAAAAATTTCGATATTATTGCCAGTGGCGATGTGGTGATATTACCTGCTTTTGGTGCCAGCGTCCAAGAAATGCAACTACTCAATGATAAAGGATGTACGATCGTCGATACTACCTGTCCGTGGGTGTCCAAGGTTTGGAATACGATCGAGAAACACAAGAAAAAAGACTATACTTCGATTATTCACGGTCAATACAAACACGAAGAAACTGTCGCGACTAGCTCCTTTGCTGATAAATATTTAATTGTTTTAAATATGGCAGAAGCTAATTATGTTGCTGATTATATACTTGATCATGGAGACTCTCTAGAAGAGCAGCTTCGCCGCAGAACTGAATTTTTAGCTAAATTTAGCAAGGCATATTCCGTCGGATTCGATCCAGATATCGATCTCGAAAAAGTTGGCATTGCCAATCAGACTACTATGCTCAAAACTGAAACCGAAGCGATCGGCAAACTGTTTGAGCGGACGATGATGAAAAAATATAGCACCGCCGAATTAAACGATCATTTCCAGAGCTTTAATACAATCTGTGATGCTACTCAAGAGCGTCAGGATGCCATGTTCAAACTAGTTGATGAACCCCTCGACATAATGGTCGTAATTGGCGGCTACAACTCATCCAACACTACCCATCTCCAAGAAATCTCGATCGAGCATCAGATTCCTTCGTATCATATCGATAGCGATATCCGTATTTTGGCTGACAATCAAATTGAACATAAACCCCTGTCTAAAGAGTTAGAAATTACCAAAAATTGGCTTCCAGCAGGCAAAATCACCATCGGAGTCACATCGGGAGCATCTACCCCCGACAAAGTAGTTGAAGCGGCGATCGAACGGATATTTGCAACTAAAAGCGGATTGACTAATCCGAATAACTCGACCTTGTAGAATGTTCGAGGTGATCGATCGAAAGTAAAAATTTAGTAATCTTAAAAATTAAAGACTACCAGCCAAAAGTGGCAGAGGGCTAAATCCTTTGTTACTTTCTTAATCTTTAATAAAAGTACTGGTTCCTATCTAAAATAGCGAGTTATCATATTACATATGAATTGAGGTGCAATGGGTGCTCCACACACTAATAGCTGTTACGATCGTGATTGTATTGCTGCTGACTTGCTCATGGTTGAATTACTGCCAGCGATTGCGTGCGCGCAGTCGGCGGGTGACGATACCAGGATCTAGTTCCAATCATCGATTTTATAAACGGATGACTAAAGATCCGGAAGAGCAATATATAGAAGGTATCGGCTATGTAATTGGTGACCTGAGTTGCAGTTATAATGCTAGATCTCCTTATATTCGTTGTGCTGTAAATCCAGATGGTCTCTGTCAAGATTGTCGTCATTATC
>JANYIT010000355.1 GCA_025358725.1 Chamaesiphon sp. GL140_3_metabinner_129_sub | reverse complement strand
CCGTTATTCTCTGAGAGTGAGTATTTAAAGATCGGCATAAATTGTGGTCAGAAAGTGGTTGTCTCTTCACTAAAATCTTCCACCCCAATCGGACTGGGCAATGATTTTAATAGTAAGGCTTCTACCGAGGCGATCGCACTTTGCCATTGACTTTCGGCTTTGAGTTGCAATTCCTGGCGATCTGTCGCGGGATGCGGATCTGGGGGATTGAATTCGGGTACGAGCAGATCGATTCCCGTCGGTTCTGCTTTGGCTAATACCTCGCTCAATGTTGGGAGCAACCACTTTCTGACCACAATTTATGCCGATCTTTAAATACTCACTCTCAGAGAATAACGGATCGGGGTAGATCGATCGCAGGTGTAAAACCGAACTCCATCTAGGCTAATATCCGCCAATCACTAGCAAAATCCCCTCTTGGGAGGGGTGCCCGTAGGGCGGGGTGGGTGGATCTTCGCCATTCACCAAACATCTTCCAACTATTTCCGCCTAGCGATGTCTACGCATTCGGAATTAGGAGGTTTCCGCGAAGATCCACCCACCCCGCCCGTTGGGCACCCCTCCTCGGAGGGGATTTTGCTAGAGAGATCGTTGATTTCCTACCGCCTCACCATACAGTCATGAATAACTTGGAGTAAATCGCTACTAGTGTATGGTTTGGCGAGGAAGTATTCGCAGCCAAAGCTTTTGGCTCGATCGACTGCTTCCACTGAGCTGAGTCCACTCATCGCCACTACAGGTAACTGTGGATCGATGTGGTGGAGGGCAGTGACTGTGGTGAGTCCGTCCATGACTGGCATCATCAGATCGATTAACACACCATCGATCGAGTCCCGATGTTGAGCATAGATAGCGATCGCTTCAGCACCATCATTAGCAGTTAACACCCGATAATTATATGTCTCCAGAGTGGTCTTAATTAGCTCACTAATCGCTAGTTCATCATCTACGACTAAAATTAACTGTTGCTGACCAGAAGGTAGTTGGGCTTCTTCCTGGCTGGGCTGGCTGGGTGTATTGCTGGCGGGGAGGTAGACATGAATTTGGGTACCCTGATTTACTTGACTTTGGACATCTAGAAAACCACCGTGGCTCTTGATAATTCCCAGTACTGCAGATAAACCTAAACCCGTTCCTTTACCGATTTCTTTGGTGGTGAAAAACGGATCGAAAATGCGGTGGAGGAGTTGGGGCTGAATTCCAGTTCCGGTATCGGCAACGGTAATTTCGACATAGTTGCCTACTTTAGCTTCTAGATGGGCGCGGGTAAAGGGTTCGTCGATTGCTCGATTGCTCGCTTGGATACTGATGGTACCACCTTGGGGCATCGCGTCGCGGGCATTGACGCAGAGATTCATTAGTACCTGATGGAGTTGAGTCATGTCCCCCATTACCGTCCACAAATTGGCGGGAATATCTCTGTCAATCTCGATCGATTTGGGCAGAGTTTGCTGGACGATTTTTTGGATATCTATGAGTAGGTGACTAGGTTGAATACAGAGATGCTTACCTTCGATCCCTTGGGCAAAGGATAAAATTTGCTTAATCAAATCTGCGCCTCTGCGGGCACTAGATTCGAGGATTTTGAGCAGATTTTGGCTGCGACTGTCAATATTTGTCAATCGCAGTGGTAATAGTTGAGCGACTGATAAAATCGGTGTGAGGACATTATTTAAGTCGTGAGCGATGCCACTGGCGAGGGTGCCGAGACTCTCCAAGCGTTGCGCTCTCAGGAATTGAGCTTCGAGTTGTTTTTTCTCGGTAATATCCATGTGGATGCCAATCATCCGAATGGGATTGCCATTTCGATTCTCGTCTGGAGCGGCTCCGCCAACGAGAAAGACGCTACTTTTGATGGCAATCCAGTGGGTGTTGGCATCTGGATAAGCGATCCGAAACTCCAAATCTAAGCCCTGTCGTAGTTGTAGAGATTCGGTTGCACAGAGGTGAAGCAAACTAGCTAGCTCTGCTTCGACTGTAGGGCGATCTTCGGGATAAATAGTTTCGAGCCATGCTGCGTTGCTATTACCAAAACTGCCTGGTAATATCCCATAGAGAGTTTCTAATTCGATCGACCAAGTAACTAAATCTGCTTGAATATCCCATTCAAATGTGCCAATTTTACCAGCCTGTTGGGCTAGTTCCAATCGGTTCTGAATATTTTCTCGTGAGTCGATTTCCTGATTGAGCAATTCGTTTGCGGCTTCAATTGTCGCGGTGCGTTCTTCGATCCGCCATTCGAGCGTTTCATTAATTTCCCTAAGGGCTTCGGCAGCTTGTTTGCGCTCGATCGCATAGCGGATCGAGCGGACTAAAACATCGAGATTGACGTGGCGTTTGACGAGATAATCCTGCGCCCCATGCTGGACTGCTTTGATGGCTAATTCATCATCATTAGTATTGGTTAACACCACGATCGGTAGACTAGGCATATGATGGCTGACAGCATCTAAAGATGCTAACCCGTCACTATCCGGCAGTGTCAAATCGAGGAGTGCAACATCAAATCGAGCAGAATTGAGCTGGAGAATTGCCGCTCCCAACCGCAATACATGAGTTACAGCGAACTGGCTATTCAAGTTATGTTTGAGGATTTCTTGGAGCAACCGCGCCTCAGCTAAATTATCCTCAATCAGTAATATTTGAATATCGGGACGCTTGATCGTTGGTGTACTTTGACTACGCTCAATCCGAGTAGTCTGTTCTGCGGTGGATTGGGGCAAACTATCAAACATTTATTTATTCATACTTTTGACAGGAATCGTGAATGAAAAAGTGGCTCCTTGATCGAGTTCTGATGTTACCCAGATTTTGCCGCCATGACATTCAACGATTTTTTTGCAGATGGTTAATCCCATTCCCGATCCTGGGTATTCATCGCGGGTATGTAAGCGTTGGAAAATGATGAAGATCCGATCGAAAAACTGCGGATCGATGCCAATCCCATCAGCCCGAACGGAAAATAACCAGTCGTTTTCCTGTCGAGTGGCGGAGATATGAATCTGGGGTACTGTATTCGGTTTGCGAAATTTAATCGCGTTCCCAATCAGGTTCTGGAAGAGCTGAGATAATTGCGTACAGTCGGCTACAATCGTCGGCAGTGGGTCTGTTGTGACGATCGCGCCCGTTTCGCTGATTAATCCATGCAAGTGACTCAGAGCGCGATTTAAGGCGGTTTCAACTTCGATCGGTTCCCACTTGATCCCGAGTAAGTCTACCTTGGAGTAGAGCAATACATCATCAATCAGGGTCTGCATCAAGTTCACACCTTCAACTGCAAAGCCGATAAAGTCTTTGGCATCGCGATCGAGTTTCTCCCCATAGCGTGCCTCCAAGAGCTGAACATAGCTGGCTACCTGATGGAGCGGTTCTTGCAAGTCGTGGGATGCGACATAGGCAAACGTCTTGAGTTCGGCATTTGATCGTTCCAAATCGATGGCGACTAGAGCCAATTTCTCAGCTTGGCGCAGGACAATATTGACGATCGATTTGCGGAGTTCGATGGCAGCGGCAATTTCTACGGCTTTCCAGGGGAGAGAATGCCATTGGACTTGTTCTTTCCACAATTCAAAGGATGTACGAGGACACAATCGCACATTAACATCGGTTGCGGCTACTTGGTCAGCAGGATGTGGATCTCCACCCCAATTCACCGTTTGAATTACTTCTGGACGGAAGCACAATACGTAACTGTGCGGCGATAGAGAAATCGCTAACAATCCACTGGCAACATTTTTAAACCGCTCAGCACTAGCATCCAACAGCGGCAGCGAGTCTGTCGTAAATACATCATCTGTGACATTTTTGCTCAACCATTGCACCAAGTTGTCAAGTGCTGCGGCTGGGGGAGTTTGACCAACTGTCGTCCACTGACCCCCAAAACAAATTGCTGCACCCCAAGCATCGAACAGATCTAATAAATTGGGCGATGGTCCCATTAAACCATCAATGAAATTAGCAGATCTTGACATCAGATCGACTTCAATCGCTCGCAGGTGGGCTAATTTCGATCGATAGCTATAGTCAGCAATCTCTTCCGCAAGGGAAATCTGTGAAAAAATCACCTCTCCCAGGAATTCACAAGCCTTTCGCAATTCATAGGGCACTAGTTTGGCTGTCTGGTGATGACAGGCAATTAGACCCCACAACTGTCCATCTTTAATCAAGGAAATCGTCAGGGATGCACCTACACCCATATTCTGAAGATACTCGGTATGACAAGGATCGGCACTACGAAGGATTGAAAGTGACAGATCTGTTGGTCGATTTGTCAGTGGATGTTGAGCGGGGACGATTTCCATCGCTTCCTCGCGAACGTCGGGAATCACCCGAATCCGGTTGGCGAGAAACATCTGCCGTGCTGGTAGGGGAATATCCGTCGCTGGGAAATGCAAGCCCAAATAGGACTCCATCGCCACTTTTTTATCCTCTGCAATCACTTCGCCATGCCCATCATCATCGAACTTGTAGAGCATGACTCGATCGAATCCAGTCATCTTCCGAATTTGGGCGATCGCAATCCGACCGAAATCAGCTAAATTAGCTGTTGATGTCAATCGATCGATCGAGGCTTTAGCTAAATGATAAAAACTTAGAAAAGGAATATTTTCATCTTTCTGAGTTGGTTCCAATTCTAAAATCAGGCATCCATCAGGACTACGATGGAAAATAGCATCAAAGATACTATAGTTATCCTTCGATTTTTGGACCCACACCTTAGTAGAATTGTGACGATCAAAATTTTGGTCTGTTAATTCCGATCGAAATTGGTCTGCTTGAAAAACATCCAAAATATCAGCTAATGGCTGTCCTAGCAAACGTTCTGGTGAAATTCCAAATGCCATGATTGTATTGCTGCTCACCTGCAATATTGTCAATTCTGGCTCTTGCAAAACGAGCAATACGCCATGAGATTGAATTTTTGTCAAAGTATCAATCGACGACTGTTTGATGCTGGTGAGATTGAGATTTGGAATACCTAAATTAGTGCCTAGCATCGTTACCTCGATTTCTCTAGCTGTTTTAGCTTAACGCAGTCTCGATCTGGATCATCTCCTAATCCAGTTTACTTAATCAAAGCTTCAGATTTGACCATGAAAAATGATCGATCTCGCCCTCGTGAGCTACCGTGTATACACAAGTCTAGCTAGAAGCGATAACCCTAGAGATCCCCCTAAATCCCCC
>JANYIT010000352.1 GCA_025358725.1 Chamaesiphon sp. GL140_3_metabinner_129_sub | reverse complement strand
TAATTCCTACTTCTATGAAATTTTAGTCGCAAACACGGCCAAGATAACAACAGATTCTCTGTCCTTACAAAGGATGGAGCGATAGAAGTATTGAGAATCCAAGATAAGGTCACGGCAAGACGAGCCGTTTATCATCACGATAGGTGCCAAGTGGAAGTGCAGTAATGTATGCAGCTGAGGCATCCTAACAGACCGAGAGATTTGAACCTTGTTCCTATATGACCTGATTGTTTTTATCAGGTAGCCACCTATTTTCATCATTCAGTTGTTTCACAACATCAACCTAACAGTTCTAATTCTGGAAAATACATCATAAATAGATGTATTTTCCAGAATTAGAGCCTCACAATCATTAGCACTAGCCGATACTACTTTTTCCTTATGTTTTTTTTTATGAATTGATATTCTGGTGTCTTAGGCGTAGAGGAACCACACCAATCCATCCCGAACTTGGTGGTGAAACTCTACTGCGGTGACAATACTGTAGGGGAAGCCCTACGGAAAAATAGCTCGACGCCAGGATAAAAAAAAAGTTTAACAACTCCTATTTCTTTTACTCTATACTTCGAAATGTAATACCTTTCTTTATAAAGTTTATAAAGAAAACTCCTAAGCGTCCGCATCTTATTAGCCATTCTATCGGTCTATAAAAGGTTGTTTTTAAAAAAGGCACCTAATAAATCCAGTGGAGGCGGGGCCTGTAGCTCAGAGGATTAGAGCACGTGGCTACGAACCACGGTGTCGGGGGTTCGAATCCCTCCTCGCTCACAACCAATTTTAGAGGGGTTTTTGGGGGCCACAAAGGTATTATCCCAGCCAGATTTACACCAAGATTTTGACGCATGCTGGGACCTTTTTATCCATGATTTCTAAAAAAATGAAAACTTTTACTAACTGATAGATATTAAGCAAATAGAAAATCCATTAAAAATTAGACTCTGACTCTACCAATTCCATCAGAACAAAAAATTATGAATTTTTTGATCTTAGCTTTTCAGTCTTTTGAAGAGGCGATTGTTTCCATTTATCGAAAGAATAAGTACGTTTTTATTTCTTTTGGGGGGATTCGCATCAATATAAACAAACAATGACAAGGAATATTTTACCTACTCCTAACATCAAAACATCAAAGCAGGAAGTTCTAAAAAAATATGGATCTCCCCAGGTAGGACTTGAACCTACGACCAATCGGTTAACAGCCGACCGCTCTACCACTGAGCTACTGAGGAAAAATGTCGAGAGTTCAATCTCATATACATTCAAAGATTCTTATTTTTTAAACCGACCTAGAATGCGGGAACGATTGAAAAACGAAAAACCCAAAGATTTTTTTGGAACTTTGGGAACTTTGCGTACACCCTATCCTCTATTCTACAGAAAAAAGGTAACGATAGCAATCCCCTTTGCCTCCCCGGAGAGCTTCTCCGAGACAAAGGGAGGCGGTCAACCATCACCATGATCTTTCTTCTCGACTGTCTCCTCCAAGATGCATATTGATCAATTGATTTCCACGGTGCTGCAATTTTACCATTTGCTAAGTGTATACTAACTGGCAACAAAAACCTCTAAACAACAAAGGGCCTTTTTTTCTCTTAAAAGATAGCGGGTAATGGTGTCAAACTCTTTTACCTATTTTTCTATAAGACGTAATAGCAGTTCCAAGTGCTATTCAATGACGCAATTAAGCAGGAAAAGGTTCCGTTCTTTTTTAGTGAGGTAGTGGGAAGTCGGGAAGTAAAAGGAATACATATCCGCGATCGTACTGTCCTTATTTCAATTATTAAAATTATCTACCTTATTTTCTTTTATTTCTCAAAAACATTTAAAGACATTTTTTTTAAGAAAATTAAAAATATAGCTCACTAAAA
>JANYIT010000349.1 GCA_025358725.1 Chamaesiphon sp. GL140_3_metabinner_129_sub | reverse complement strand
GAATTTAACCCATCAGCAACGTATCAATCTTGGGCAAAAATCTCGACAGCGGGCAATCGAACTGTTCACTCAACAAAAATGTACTCAAACTTATCTTGATACCTATCTTCACTTAATTCGTCAGGCGCGAATTCTAGAATTCAAGAAGATCACTAAATCATGACAAGTCATTCACTGCAAAATTTAATCAATTCAATTTACAACAACTACCCAAATGTTTGCGATCCTTGGGAAATTGTGGCGATAGTTGAAGCACTAGGCTATACAGATAGAGCGATCGAGGCTGAATTTGGTTGTCCTAATGCACTGATCCTCGGACAGTTTATTTATGCTCAACGCGATCAATTTCCGTTTGCAGAGACATCTAGTCAATCTCCAAAAGTATCTCTTAAATTAAAAGATGAATTAAATATATTCATCACCCAATTTTCCTATGGCTTTGTCTATGCTGTCCCTTTTGTTATTTTACTAATCCTCAATTATTTGCCGATCAAGAGAAGAATAGACTTTTTGCCCCCAGCATTAAACTCTTTATTTGGACTGGTGACGATGGCAAGTCTGATTACTAGTAGCGGTTTTATCCAAATGATTAGCCGGAGGGGTTTATTTTATATGGGGCTAAAAGATCCTGTCCAGGCTAATCGGATTTGTATCCCCATCTTATTGATGGGAGTTATTACAACTATTTCGATAAGTTTAATCGGTATTCTGTTTGGTTTCTACCAAGGGATTGCTGCTGATAAATATATAATCTTTGCAGGTGTATATTATATAATTCTTAGCACAATTTGGATGCTATTTGCAATTGTGGGACTCCAGTATCGATTTGCCGCGCCGACGATCTTGTTGGGGGTTACTTGTTGTTTTTTCATTTTCAGAGTATTCATCAAATTAAGTGCTGTTGAATCGCAAGTAGTAATGATCTCGATCGCTTTTATATCTCTAGCTATTCTGACAATATTTAGCCAAATCAAACATCGATCAATTAGATCAAAATTTGGTGAATTAGTACCACTACCACACTTGAGTATTCTGATTTACTTATTGTTTCCATACTTTTTATATGGAGTTATTTATTTTGGATTTATCTTTGCCGATCGATTAGTTGCAAGTATTACCACAGGGGGTCATTATCAGTTAGTTTCAAGTAATAACTTAGACTATCAAAATGGTATGGATTTAGCTTTACTAAATTTGCTGCTGATTGTACCCCTAGTTGAATATTTTAGTTATAAGTTGATTACTTATTGGTACGATCTGGCTAAATACATGACTTTAGCTGAGGTAGATAGTTTGGCTTGGAAGTTACAAAAAAAGTACTGGTCATCATTGAGTAGTATTCTCTTGTCTTTTGGAATATTAATGTCGATGACAATTTTCTGGCTAGCAATCCTTCAGCGCAGCCAGAGTGCTAATATTTTAACGATAGTTGCTTGTGTAGGATATCTATTTTTTGTAATTGGTCTATTTAATACGGTGATCCTGCTTAGCCTCAATCAACTACGTGATATTTTGGCAATGTTATCAATAGCAATGTTAATCGATTTTATTACTGGTTATTTGTTGAGTAGTTTATTTGGAGTTTATTTTGCGGTGATCGGGCTAATCGTGGGATCGATTTTATTTGCAATTACTTCTAGTCAAAAAGTCCTGAAAGCGATCGAACGAGCTGAGTATTGTTATTTTTATAGTGGATATTGAGTTAGTTGAAAGTTGAAAGTTGAAAGCGATTCATAGCTCTAAATTCTTGACTCTCAAAATCTCCTACATCTCAAGCTGATGTAGGAGGTTGATTGAATGCAGCCAATAAATAAGTTTTACTGAAACTTATCTCCTTCTAAGTAAGGTTTGAATTCTGCTGTTGGTGTCCATTGGATTGCGCCATCTCGACCAGTATAATAAACTTTTATTTTCTTTTGTTCTAATAATCTAACTGTTTCTGGATCGGGACTATCTGTAGCAGCAATTGCTACTTTTGGATTGATTTTGGCGATCGATCGATCTGTTAATTTACCGCCATGCCAATATAGCGTTTGAGCTGCGGGGAGTTGTTCGAGATCGATTGCTGGTTGGGCTTTATCTGCGGTGACATCGCCGATAACTAACCATTTTTGGTTGGACTCAGGGATCTCGATTTGGAAGATTGCCGGACTAGTTTGAATCGTAGTAATTTCTACTCGATCAAATTTTTGAGTTGTACCGATTGGTAATAGTTGAAATTTGATTGAACCAGTATCACTACCCATTCCACCAATACTATAAAAGTTGTTGATCGAAATAGATTGATTCAGAGTTTGCCAACTATTTGGTGCTGATGAATCGTAATTAAAATCGATTGCCCGATCAATTTGATTAATTGCCTGCTGTTGTAAAAAGGGCATCACCACAAATCTAGTCACACTTTCATTCCCACTGTTCAGGAGAATTGTATGTCCGCGATCTTGAATGACTAAAATTTGACGATCTTTGCTAGCCAACGCGGTGATTTGCAATTCGGTTGTTTTCCAAATAGCGAGAGGAATAATCACCACTAATATTCCCACTAATATCGGTAGTTTCCAATTTTTCTGCCATTTTGGTAATGCCCATACACCCAAGATAATTCCATAAAGCACAAATAACTGCCATAGTCCAATTTGTCCCACAGCAAATGATGCTCCAGGCAGATAATTAAAGATATCAATTATTTTAATTAAGAGCTGGGTTGGTAAATATAAAATCCAGGAAATAGCACTACCAGCAATCGGCACGATCGATCCAACTAGTGCCCCAATTGTACCGCCAATACTGACAATACTAATCAGAGGACTAGTGAGAATATTTGCTGGCAAACTATAGAAGGGAAAAACTTTGAAAACATATAGTTGAATTGGTAATGTCCAGATTGAAGCAGCAAGCGGCACAGTGATTAAATCTGTAATTGTTGGTGGTAGCCAATCCAACTTTTTTTGCAAAGGTTCAACCGTAACAATCAATCCTAATGTTGCCAAAAAACTCAACTCAAATCCAATATCCCATACCCACAATGGATTGATGATTAATAATAACGTTCCAGCGATAAATAGCGAACTAAGTGGATTAATTTGTCGCTTAGTTCGCAAGGCGATTAATACTGCCATTCCCATCACCACCGAACGTACCACAGCGGGCTGGAACCCCGTCAAACACAAAAAAATGAGTAAAGCTGCCACCCCTAAATTAAACTGCCCCACCACCGATAATCGCTTGCGGGTGAGGGTGAGGATCGCATTGAGAATCAGCGATACTTGAAACCCCGATGCAGCAAGCGCATGAGCTAATCCGACTCTCACAAATCGATCGTGCAAATCGAACGGTAAATCTACCGCATCCGATCCTAATACCATCGCCGTCACCAATGGGCCAACTGGCACATCGAGCCACCTTACCTGCGCTGCTACAATCCGCTGGCGTAATTTACCCCAGCTCCATCGCTGCGTCTGACTTTCATCGGGTACCCGCAACTGTACCCCGCGCATTCCAGCAAATCCACCCGATTGACTTAGATAATTGCGAAAACTAAACCCGCCTGGATTGGAATTTGCTTGAGGTAGATACAATGTCCCGGTAATCGATACCTCTACACCTGGCTGCAAGCCTGTTCCGCTTTGCAATGGTGCTGTCACATACACCCGACCACTCACAGATTTACTCACGTCGGCAGGGCGCAAAGCATCGCCCTGAATCTCATTTAGCTGAGTAGCATTGAGCCAAAATTGACTATTCTGATTGCGGGTGATGTGCGGGTAGCTATCGACGGTACCTTGAACGATCGTAAATTGAGCTGTACCACGTTCAGCAGTGGCGGGAATATACTTACTGATGTCGTTGGCGGCAAGCTGAGGAATTCGCAATTCTAGATAGAAACTAGCACATCCAGCGATCGCGATCGCGATTAATAAAAATTGCCAATTTGGACTTTTTTTCCAAATTCTTGGTAGCTGCCATGCGAGGGGAATTGCCACTAAAAGTAGTCCCCATCTTACCCACGGATTGCAGGTGATCAGTAAACCAATTATATAAGCCAGACAAAGAACGATCACAGCTTGGGTATTCTTCATCAGGCAGTTATCTAGTAATGGAATTTCTAAACTATCTTGTAATTAGTTTACATTGAGCTGGTGTGGCAGCGATCAAAAATCGAGCAGGTACATTAATGTAACTACTCGATCTTCATGCTGATTTATTCACACTACGGGTGAAGAGGGACTTGAACCCCCGACCGACTGCTTAGAAGGCAGTTGCTCTATCCGACTGAGCTATTCACCCACATTAGCACTCCATCATAACATGATTTAACAACAATCACCGTGATGTCAAGTGTCAAATCTATGAAAAGATCGTTGAAGGCTCGATCGCGGCAGTCAAGAGATCGGCAATATTACTCTAGGTAATATACGATTATATAGTATTAAATAATACTATATATTTTCTCGATCGTGAAGTGTGGGCGGTGCCCAATCGAATATGTCAATCATCGATCCACAGTTAGTAAATATTGAGATCGCCAACCTACCTGGTGAAAGAAAATCGGGACTGAGGCTCAATTATCGAGGACAAATCTACGATCTAGTTCAAGCTTTTGCCACTCATAAGCGCGAACGGGCAGAACAACAATTGCAGCAACTGATCGAAGTAGATGCTAATGCTGTAAAGAGATCTACAACAGATCGATATTTGTTGGTGCAGGAAGTTGGCTACTATTCATTGTGGAAACTAGATTTGAAACTGAATAGATCGATTCTAAATTATCAAGCTGAACGAGATCGAGAGATTTTGGAATTGCAACAAGCCAGTATTTGGCTGTTCCAGGAATTGTGGTTGCAGTGGCAAGATTTGTTGGGAGCCAAGCAATTACAAATATTTGCCGAATATTTAGTGGCAAATACTCCACAACTAAAATCGGAAGTAGATCTCGATCAATTATTAATTCTCGATCCGCTTGCTACAGCTCAATTAGCAGTTTGGTCTGAACTAGACTCGATCGCCTTTACGCGACAACTCTATCAGCTCACTCAGAAAAAAATTGGTCACCAATTTGGCACTAAATTAACGATCGATATTATCCAAGCTATGCCAGATTCACTGCGATTAGTATTAATAGATATTTTGGGGATTTAGATATCTATTCTTCAAGTTTACTTCCTATACTCTTTTGCCCGAACATGACTAAATTATCATCAGAAAAATTAGATTTACAAATATAGTTTTGTGGAGAATATGTTGCTTATTGGGGACTGATTTGGTCGATAATTTCTCTGGTACTTTATCTAAATTTTAGTGTCACCGATCCGAGTACTACTCATCCCGCCTGGTTTATTTTGGTCACCACTGGATTGGAAGAAATTGGGCTACTCATTTCAGGGTATCTATGTTTGCGGAACTGGCAAAGTCAATATATTTCTGGTGGTAGAGCGGTGTGGCTGTTATTTGCGATCGCCATGTTTGCTTTTTTTGTGGGAAATCTCTGGTTTTGTTTGTGGGAGTTACGATGGGGATTAGATCCCGCAGCTTCAGCCGGAAATCCTTTTTTTGTGTTGTTTTATTTAATCCTAATTGCCGGGATGAGGCTGGCAATTCTCGATCGAGATGTCCAATTAGCACGCCAGCAATGGGTGATAGTCGTGAGTGTTGCAACTGTCGGTTTGATGATTGGTTGCTGGTTGACGACACTTTCAGCTAGAGCAGTAATAGTACCACCGACAATCACGGCGATCGTCCAAAAGGAATCTGCTGGAACGATCATGGCAGAAATTAATCTGCCCCTAATTCCCCCTCAGCCGACACATCAGCACAGCACTACTACATCACGAGAACGCCCGCCCGAATGGGTTTTGGCGATCAATCGATCGATGCAGCCCCTCATAAATACCTTCAATTTATTTTATGTACTCTGCGATTTAGTCCTATTGACTTTTGCGGCGATTCTATTTTTAGGATTTTGGGGTGGCCAATTGGGATTACCCTGGCGGATGACCGCTCAAGCGGTATTATGTTTCTATATCGCCGATACTTGGTTCGCTTATGCCAATAATCAGGTGCAAGGATACGAAAGTGGCTTTATTATGGAAGTGTTCTGGGTTTTTGGCATTGTGCAGTTTGGCATTGCTGCTGCGCTAGAATTTGATAACTCCATTCGTGCTCGCCGTCTAGCTCGCCGACGAACTGCTATTTAAGGAAACATGAGTTCTAAAAAAATTACCGATGCAGATAAGTTGGAGATTGTCGATCTCTATCGTCAGTCTGGGGATACCACCGCATCTCTGGCAACTCGTTATGGGGTAAGTAACTCTACCATCAGTCGCCTCCTCAAAAATAATATTCCTGAAGCTGAATATGAAATGCTAATTCAGCAAAAACGGGTATCGAAAGTGGGTGGTGAAGAAGAAAGCTTGGCAACGACAGACGAGCCGATTTTTGTTGCGCCACCGGAAATTCTACTGGAACCAGATCATAATTCTGGTAACAATCAACCCAACTCATTCAATTCCAAGATCGAAGCTGCTCCTTCAGGAGTATCGATCCACACTGGCGATCTCGATCTCATCACACCATCGCTACGAGACAGTAACGGCGAAGATAGCAGTGAGAACAGCCGTCGTGTCCGTCGTCGCTCTTCCGCACCATTGACGGCTATTCATGAGCCAAATGATGCCGCTATCGATTTACCCGTAGTCACCCTTGTTGAAGTTTCTGCTTCAGAGGTTGCATCAGTGATTGACAGCATGGATATTCCGGCAACCAATCTCCCTTCAAAAACAATCATCTCTTCACCAGTCCCACGAACACCAGTATTGCGGGAAATACTTTCTGACTCCAAAGATCGCTACTCTGCGCCACCACCTGCACCAGAACCATCGGAAGAGCTATCAGCCGATGAGTTGGAAGATGATGAAGACAATACAGAGGATGTTAATGTTTTAGCGGCAATGTTTGGCGAGGAAATCGCTGATGGGGAGGATGATGAGGACTTTGCGGAAGAGGATGGGGATGAAGAAGCGACAAGTTCTTATCAACAGCCAGATCGAAATCAACTATTGACTAGCGATCTTTTACACGTCCAAGTTACACCGCTCTCACAAGCGACGCTGCCGCGTACTTGCTATATTGTGATTGATAAGTTTGCGGAACTAATCGTTCGCCCACTTAAAGATTTTGCCGATCTTGGACAGATTTCTGGTGAGGAAATTCAACAGCGTACTTTACCAATCTTCGACAATCATCGAGTAGCAAAAAGATTCTCTAACCAACGCACTCAAAGAGTAATTAAGGTGCCAGATAGTCGAGTTTTTTACAAAACAACCGAGCACTTAAGATCGAAAGGAATTACCCGCTTATTAGTTGATGGTAATATTTATTCACTTAACTAAATTAGGCTTTAGGCTTTAGGACAAACACCCAAAGCCCAAAGCCTAATTTAAAGCTGGTAACTTAGTCAAACCAACAACAAGATTAGGATTATCTTGCTTGAGTTGTGCTTCAAATCCCCAGCAAGCATCATTATTTGTCTTCGCTAGGGCACTCTTTGCTTGACAACGTTCAGAGAGAATTTGGGCAATGGTAGATAGCAATAATAGATCGTGTTTTTGATAGGCAGATTCAAATAGTTTAATCGACTCGCGAAGATCCTTGTCATCCTTCTTTTCTCGGCCACGAATGGCGAGTAATTGGGCTTTGTAGTAGGTCAATTCAGGATTTTGAGGCGCAAGTTTACGGGCAGCATCGATTGCCACATTTGCTTTGTCATACTCCTTCAAATCACGATAGCCGATATACATGCCGCGCAAGGCTAGGTATCTGGGTTCGGCACTTTTCAATTGCTCGATCGCCTGAGCCGTATCAGAGAATGGTACATTGACAGCTAAGAGCAAATCCATGTAGCCCTTGATCAGATTTAATTCTGAATTGTTAGGTTCGAGCTTTTTAGCTTTATCAATGTATTCAAATACCTTTTGAAGTTTACTCAATGCACCCAAGGCACCACCATTTGCCTTTTTCATCTCATAGGCACCCAGAATTGCTAAACCTACACCCTGATACAAATTTCCGCGCATCGGATTGGTTTTCATCAATTCTTCCCCAGCCTTGGCAGTTTTATCGCCATACTCTTTCACTTTCTCAAAATCCCCAGCACTAAAGGGATAGAGTGTATTCATTGCATAAGTAAGTGGTTCATTAGGTTCAGTCTTAAGTGCTGCGTCGAGATACTGCTTGGCTTTAACATAGTCACCATCCCGAAACATTGATTCCTTTGCTCTATCGACATTAGAGCCTTGTTTTGTCTTATTCCCTGCGGAGGGGAGCACCATATTACTATTAGACTTGACTGGTTTTGTCCCAGCTACTGCAGGGATGATAGTTGGATTCAACTGGCTCATCGGCATCAAGATCGCCGATTGAGTTAGAGTAACACCAGTGGCTAATGCAAGTAGATTGTGCAGCGAGAACTTAAATTTCATGAATTATTAGCTAGTAACTATTAGGTGTAGACAAGGTTTTTAAAAATGCTTAATTTAGTATGAATTAACTATCCTCACCCACCCCTACCAGTGGCTGATAAATTGAAATATACTATACTGCCTGGACGTGACTGTCGATCGGATGTTCCGATTGGATTGTGCCTAATTTGTTGACGTAGCCTCTGGAGCAAACGAATCATTCTCGAATTACCGGATTGCTGATTGAAGATACCTTCTGTACCAATGCTCTTGTCCTAAAGCCTAAAGCTTAAAGCCTAACCCCTATATTGATGCTGAAACTTAAACATCTGTCTTACCATCCACCAGCGAGCGATCGAGCAATTCTCAAAGATCTTAACTTAGAACTACCACCCCAGCAATTGGGACTAATTATTGGGGCGAGCGGTTCGGGGAAAAGTACTTTGCTAGAGATTCTCGCTGGATTGGCAAGTGGTACTAGTGGGGGTGTCTATTGGCGCGATCGCATGTTAGACTCCGAATTGCTCCAACAATTAGGTGGACTAGTATTTCAGTTTCCCGAACGACATTTTTGCACCAACTCAATTCTAGAAGAATTGCGGCTGGGACATCCCGAATTAGGCGCGGAGCGAGTCGAGCAAGCTCTCACCTCCGTAGGTTTAGCCGATCAACCTTTGCAGGTATCCCCACATGCCCTCAGCGGCGGACAACAGCGACGATTAGCCCTAGCGGTGCAATTGATTAGGCAGCCCCATTTACTCCTGTTAGATGAGCCAACAGCAGGCTTAGATTGGTCAATGCGTCAGCAGTTGGTGAGTCTGCTTGCTCAACTCAAACAGGATTGGACGCTGTTGGTTGTTACTCACGATGCCAGTGATTTACTGGCAATTGCAGATAAATGCTGGCAGATCGATCGAGGGGTGTTGACTGAAACTAGGCTTTAGGGATTAGGCTTTAGGTATTAGGTATTAATGTTTTTGGACACTTAATTAAACTAATCGGATAGATTCGCCAAACACAGATCGATATATAATAGTTATAGAAGAACATGAATTCACCATCAATTTCTAGCCCAATCTGTTTGCCAAGTATGGAGTCAATCTGGCAAGAAACAATTGACTGGTGTCCTACTGAAGAGCAGCAATTACAGTTGCAGTTTTTATATGTAGCAGTGGTTACTGCTAATCAAAGATTAAATCTGACTAGAATTACTGAACCTGAAGAATTTTGGGAGAAACATTTGTGGGATTCTCTGCGGGGTATTGGCAACCTAATTAGTAACCCATCGGCGATGCAAGTAATCGATATCGGCACGGGGGCAGGCTTTCCTGGATTACCTCTGGCGATCGCTAGACCTGATTGGCAGATGACATTAGTTGATTCTACTGCCAAAAAAGTGGGATTTATTCAAGAAATTGCACCTGAAATTAATTTAACTAATATTCATCCCTTAGTCAGTCGAATTGAAGAATTGGGACAACAATCTCAACATCGTCATCAATATGATCTTGCACTAGTTCGAGCGGTAGCATCTGCGAATATTTGTGCTGAATATGCACTTCCGTTGGTAAAAGTAGGCGGTACTGCAATTCTCTATCGAGGCAATTGGACAGCGGAAGAAGCTGATAGTCTAGAAATAGCAGTAGCTAAACTAGGTGGTGAAATTAGTAAGATCGATCGATTTACTACGCCCATCAGTAACAGTATTCGTCACTGTGTTTGGCTGCATAAAATTGTTGATACACATCCCTATTATCCTCGTGCTGTCGGTATTCCTACTCTGAAACCACTATGAGTTGGGAGTTGGGCATGAATTTCTGCAAGCGATCGTAGAACCTGTATAATGAAACTTCGACAATAACCCCAATCTACTAAAAACTCAACTTTCAACTTTCTACTTTCAACTTTCCACTAAATTAAGTCTGGTTTGAGTGGGGAACAGCCACTCAAAGTAATGGGGAAAGCCTGGTGAGAATCCAGCACTGTCCCGCAACTGTAAATTGAAGACAACCTAGCATCAATTGAGTCAGAACGCCCACCAGAAGATACATATCGGTCAATTAACCTACGAGGTATTAGGTGAACCCAGAACATTGTTTATTTGTTTGTACCACTTGCGGTAGTAAGTGGCAGGATGGTCAGCGGATTGGTACGAGTGCAGGCGAACGGCTACTTCAAGAGCTGCAATCCTTGCACCAAGATTGGGATTTAGCAGCAGAATTTCCAATTCAGGCGGTTGGTTGCATGAGTGCCTGTAGTCGCGCCTGTGCGATTTCTTTTTCAGGAGCTGGGAAGCATACTTATCTATTTGGTGATATTCCGCCCAATGATCCGAATATCCCATTGAGTAATATCTTGGACTGCGCTGAAAAATACTATCAGCATCCCACTGGGGTGTTACCTTGGGCAGAACGTCCGGCACCACTCAAACAGGGTATCCTCGCCAAAATTCCCCCGCTCACTATCCCCACTCCTACTCATGCGGCACTATAATCGTTCTCGCCGCGCCAATCTATTTACCCAAAACTTCCTGTGGATTGGCTATCAGGCTTGGCAAGGGTACTTAAATTTCGATCGAGGAGTGGTAGTCATTAGTAGCGAAGTGGATCTCATGGATGATTCTGACCAGCAATGGGGAGATACGCTAGAACCAAATCTCAATTTTCGATATATTCCCCAACCGCAATTATCGATCTACTTACAAGAATGGCTGGTACCTAGTCAATCTAACGATCCTATTTTAACTGCCGTAGCTAATTATCAACCGCACACTGAACTAATTTTTGCAATTGAGTCTGGTGTAAATCTCGATATCGGCTGGTGTCAGCGTCTCAAAACTTTGCCACCAGACTGTCATCAACAAATCTGTCGGCGATGGAGTGAGTTTCAGATCCAGTGAAACCTTTCCTATCATCAGGATATCGTAGGGGCGGGTTTCTGCTAGAGATTATCGTTTTTACAACGTTAGAACAAAACCTGCCTTAACCCACGATAGACCAATCGATCGAATCAATCAAAAAAAAGACCGTTCGATTTGAACGGTCTTTTTTATTAATCAATTAAATGTTATTTAATAAATAACATTTCTTGATATGTAGGTAATGGCCACAAGTCATCTGCTACTTCACCTTCAAGTCCATCTGCATATTTCCGCACCTCATCCATTAACGGACGAACAGTTGCGACCAAATATTGCATGTGTGCTTCGGTAGAGTCAAAATCATGACTGCTCAATGCTAAGGACAGCTTACTAACTGAATCCATCATTGATTTAGTCAATGTAGCCGTAGTTTGAGCACTTTCAGCATCAAAATCAACACCGATTTCTTTGAGTCCAGCAACGGTAGTTGCTAAGTCAGTCAGATAACGGGTTGCGGCTGGATAAATTAGGGTTTTAGCAATACTAATTACCAGTTTAGCTTCAACCTCGATCGACAGAATATACTGCTCTGCATAAGTTTCATAGCGACTCGCTAGTTCAACTGGAGACAGAATCCCCATCCCGTTGAATAGACTGATGATTTCCGGTTCATTCAACACAGGTAAAGCATCTGCTGTCGTCCGCAGGTTGCGTAAACCGCGCTCTTCAACAGCCATTTTGTGCCACTCCTCAGAGTAGCCGTTGCCATTGAATACCACTGCGCCGTGATTGTCGATGACTTCTTTGAGTACAACCTCAATCGCTTTATTCAGCTCGGTGCCTTTGGCTACCTCACCTTCCAATTTATCAGCCATCCAAGTCAAGGAATCAGCCAACATCGTGTTCATTGCCACTAATGGCCCTGCTACCGACTGACCCGAACCAACTGCCCGAAACTCAAAACGGTTGCCAGTAAAAGCAAAAGGTGAAGTCCGGTTACGATCGCCAGCATCTTTTGGCAATTGTGGCAAGGTATCTACACCAATATTCATCATCCCTTTGGAGGTAGATCCTGTCAGCGCACCCTGTTTGATTTGATCGAATACGTCTTGTAATTGAGAACCCAGGTAAACTGACATAATTGCTGGGGGAGCTTCATTCGCACCCAAGCGGTGGTCGTTACTGGCGGTAGCGATCACGGCACGCAATAACGGGCCATATTTATGAACGCCGCGAATTACAGCCCCACAGAAGACCAGGAATTGAGCGTTGGAGTGAGGATTGTCGCCTGGATCTAATAAGTTGCCTTGGGTGGCATTTCCGACTGACCAATTGACGTGTTTCCCAGAACCATTAATCCCTGCAAAAGGTTTTTCATGGAGCAAACACATGAAACCATGTTTTTTTGCAGTAGTTTTCAGAATAGTCATCAGCAGTTGCTGATGGTCTGTGGCTACGTTTGCTGCTTCAAAGAAGGGGGCAATTTCAAATTGACCAGGCGCAACTTCATTGTGGCGCGTTTTGGCAGGTATGCCGAGTTTGTATAGTCTCTCTTCTACATCTTGCATGTAGACCTGAACACGCTCTGGAATCGCCCCAAAGTAGTGGTCGTCAAATTGTTGACCCTTCGCAGGTGGCTTGCCAAACAGGGTTCGACCTGCCAATAATAGGTCGGGACGGCTATTGGCAAAATTGGCATCAACCAAGAAGTATTCTTGCTCTGCACCACAACTGGAGTTGACCGGAGCGATACTGGTATTACCCAGGATTTTTAGGACTCTGGTAGCTGCCTTATTCATCGCGGCATTGGAACGCAATAGGGGTGTTTTTTTGTCTAAAGCTTCCCCAGTCCAAGATACAAATGCCGTCGGAATACATAAGGTGGAACCATTATCTGTTTCCATGATAAAGGCTGGGCTGGTCACATCCCAAGCCGTATAGCCCCGCGCTTCAAAAGTGGAGCGGATGCCACCATTGGGGAAAGAAGAACCGTCTGGTTCGCCTTGAACGAGCAGCTTACCTGCAAACTCAGAGATTACTGAGCCATCGCTTTGAACGGAGACAAAACCATCATGCTTTTCAGCGGTGCCATTCGTCAGCGGATAGAATACGTGGGCGTAATAGAGTGCGCCCTTGGAAGTAGCCCAATCCTTCATCGCAACTGCTACGGAGTCAGCGACAGAGATATTTAGCGGTTCGCCAGTTTGAATAGTTTTCTTGACAGATTTAAATACATCCTTGGGCAGACTTTCCTGCATCTTGCTCAAGGTAAAGACATCACATGCCCACAGCTCTTCCAACCGCTTGGGAGCCTTGGGCGGCATTGGCTCTCGGTTGGTGATCTGATAAATTGCTTGAATCCGGGATTGATTTCCACTCACAGCTTTTTTCCTCTCTGGCTCTTGACACCAATAAATAATAATTCCGATCGATACCTAATATAGATAGATATGATACCGATCTACAGCAATGGATGTGTGTTCAACAATGTTCTCGCTGTTAAGTGGTAAGTAAATGTCTGTCATTAAACATCATCACCCGAGATTACTGAGATTAACACTGCTGAGTAATAGTGTTTATGAAATCTTGTAATTCGTTTAATTTAGTTCACTGAATCGGTTTGGGACATTATCTCATGTTAGCGTGAGATCTGGGAATTTTCTGGCTGTAACGATCGATTCTCTTGATTCTCCGCTAGATGTATCGATCCTGGTACTTGGCTCGGAAACAACTGGACAGTCGATTAAATTAAGTTATGATGGAAATTGTGAGAAAAGTTGTTGTAAAACTTCTCGTCACAACAAAATCATTCTTTTTTGGCATAGTTTTCAGATGAGTATCTCCTCACCCATATCTACCAACGATAACTCGATTTGGACTAGCCTCAAACAAGCGATCTCAGCTAGTTCGGGGTTTCAACACTGGGCATCACAGTTATCTACTCTAGAGCAAGCAGATCTCAATCTCGATGCTCGCGTCCAACGCTATCTTCGTGAAACTTTAGAAACTCTAGCATATTAGATTGTTGAGATAGGGCTTTAAATCCCTATCCCTGCAACTTTGCTAGTACAAATCGATCGAGTCCGGCTAGATCGTTGATGATCTCGATCTCGGTATAATTGCCCTGTCGCACTAATAAATCTGCGACTGCGGTACCTTGTCCTGACATCATTTCGACTAGCCAAATACCTCCAGGCTGAAGATAATCAGGCGCAGTATCAACTAAAACCCGAATCGCCGCCAAGCCATCTAAACCACCGTCTAAGGCAAGATGTGGTTCATGCTTGACAACTTCAGGTTGCAGTCGTAGCACTTCTTGAGAGGGAATATATGGTGGGTTTGAGAGCATTGCCGCGACTTTCCCCTGAAAACCATCTAGTGATGACCACCAACTGCCTTGGCTAAAGTGGATCTGATTGATGACATCCAGTTGCGTCGCATTAATTTGGGCGATTTCTAAGGCATCAGCACTACAGTCTACTGCCTGAATCTGAGCAGCAGGCAACATCTTGGCTAATCCAATCGAGATCGCACCGCTACCAGTCCCCAAATCAACCCAAATCCCTTGCTGCTGAGCACTATTACTAGCAGCTAGCGCAATGTCGATAATTGATTCAGTTTCGGGACGCGGAATCAGTACCGCAGGTGAAACAACTAGCTCGAAATCTCGCCAGAACGTTTTCCCGACTAAATACTGAACTGGCTTGCGATTTTCCACTCGATCGAGCCATAATGCTGACAATCGATCGAGTGGCATCGAAATCTCGATCGATTGCTCATGCTCAATCGATGCGAGGCGCAATGTTAACTTGTCTAAATTAGCTGCCGATTGCAGTAGCCAATCAACCTCATAATCGCTAACACTATCAACAGCAGATTTAGCGATGTTTACCGCCCATCTGCGCCACTCCCATAATTCTCGACCAGTAATTAGATCTGAATTCACCTATTTTTTGGGTGCAGTAGTTGCAGGTGTAGCCACAGGTTTAGCTTGAGATGCTTGCAGTTTGCGAATACTCTCGACACTCTCCGCCGATGGGACAAGTACTAATTGCTGTTGTCCAGGGTAATTTTGCCCCTGAAAATCTTTGAGTACAACGTGAAGATAATTAACTTTGATCTCAGCTTTGGCAACTAATTTAGGATCTTTTTTTCTGACTCGATCTAACCATTGTTGGGCTTGTTGTTTATCCAAAAATAGCGGAGTCAAATTATTTTCCTGAACTGTCACGTACTTATTCTGCTGCTTGATCGCAATCATAAATAATGGAACTGGGTAGAACGCATTATATTGATAGGGTTTCTTTAGCAGTTGTGCGTTCTTGAGTTGCTGCTCTGTGGGAAAAAATACAAAGCTCATGTTGTCAGCTTTTTTTTGAGCCTCAAGTTGCAGCTTGTAAATTTCGCTTAGGGGCACCACCGTAATCTGAGCTACTTTGCTATGCTGCGGTTGGTCTTTTTTTAGTTTCTTCAAAAAAGAGGCTGCATCTCTTAGCTCCATGAAGACTGGGGTAACCAGACGCTTGGTGCCATTCGCTCCAACACTTTGTTGGAGGAAATTTCCTGTTTCATTAGTAATCGTAAAAACTGGAACCTTTTGAAGTTTCTCGACGATTTTTGCTTCAGGCAGAGCTTGGGCTGGAGGTGGTGCGATCGCGATTAGGGGTGCGCTCATACCGACAACCGCAATCAGACTAATTAGAAATTTATACATTATATGGTATTAAAAAGGGCTAGTATTTGTGATACTTTCCATCTATCTACTGAAGATTTTAGGATTGATTTGCTCGTGGCAGAGATTTAGGCTAAGCAGATGCTGTGCCTAACAGTATGCTTATGCCAATGATTCAATAACTGGTAGTTCAAATTAATCGATGCAATCGATGACAATAACTAATGACTATTAAATTAACAGATTGTTTCCATCTGCCGCAGATTAACAAGCAATAAGTAAGACTGGTAGCGTTTACCAGCCTTACTTATTGCTATATTTTTACTAGATATAAACAACTCCCCGGGCAAGATTCGAACTTGCGACCAGTCGATTAACAGTCGACCGCTCTACCACTGAGCTACCGAGGATTATGTCAGGCATTTGTCATACCTTAGCTATTCTATCACTATGGGCCTCAACTTGACAAGTAGATTTTCAAACTTTTTTTACGTTAAATTTAAAAAGTACTATTCATCGGCAAAACCGCTGCTTGAGAACATCGTTGGTAGTCTCAATCTATTACCCTCACAGACATTTATGGATTTAGTTATTACTGTTGTCTTCTGTAACTGTGCGATCGCGATCGTCATTCTAGCCGTCACCATCTGGATAATTCGTGTCCGCATCCAAGTAGTCGCAGTGACGAAGTGGTGCGATCGATGGGTGGGTGACTGCAATTTGCTGTTAAGCAATGCCCCAGCATCAATCGCTGTCAGCAGATCGCAAATCGATTTCCTCCGCCAGATCTATCAACAACAATTACTGACTATCGATCGACTTCGTGCCCTGGGCTTATTCTGGGGGATTGCCAGATATTTACTGACCAAACGACGAGGAAGAGCCATCTGAATCCGTCCGTTGGATTTAATTAGTTCACAACTAGTTCACAACCCCTCATTTAAAACTGGCGGAGGAAGCGCATGTCACTACCATAAAGCTTACGGATATCATCGATTTGATGCAGCACCATTGCAAGGCGTTCTACCCCAAAGCCAGCGGCAAAACCACTGTATACTTCAGGATCATGACCGACCTTCGTCAGGACATTGGGATCTACCATCCCACAGCCCATAATTTCTAACCATCTACCTTGCCATTGCACATCGACTTCTGCTGAAGGCTCAGTGAAGGGAAAATAACTAGCACGGAATCGAATTGGCAACTCCATCCCAAAAGCTTGGGTGAGGAATTCTTTAATGGTACCTTTGAGATCTGTAAATGTCAGATCTGGGGCGATCGCCAGGATTTCAATTTGATGGAATACGGCTGAGTGCGTTGCATCGACAGTATCTCGACGATAGCAGCGTCCAGGGGAAATAATCCGCATCGGTGGTTCGTTTTCCTCCATATAGTGGATTTGCACCGAAGAGGTATGGGTACGCAGGAGATTACCATCTGGTAGATAGAACGTATCCTGCATGTCCCGTGCAGGATGATCTGGTGGGGTATTCAGAGCTTCAAAATTGTAGTAATCCGTCTCCATTTCTGGCCCTGTCGCGACGGTATAACCCATGCCAACAAAGATATCAATGACTCGATCGATCGTTGCATTGATTGGATGAATTCTTCCTGGTGGCTGATATTCGCCTGGCATCGTCACATCCAGTGTTTCGGCTGCTAGTTGTGCCTGAATTTGAGCAGCTTGTAGAGCGGTTTTCGATCGATCGAGTTGTGATTGAATCGCATCTTTGACTACATTCGCCGCTGCACCAATTGCTGGACGTTCTTCAGCGGATAGTTTGCCCATCCCGCCCAAGATTTTGGATATTTCACCTTTTTTACCAAGATAATCGACTCGGAGTTGTTCTAATGCTTCTAGTGTCTGTGTTTGAGCGATCGCGTCTAGGGCTGTCGCTTGGAGTGTCGCTAGTTGTTGTTCGAGATCGCTCAGTAGTATCGCCATGCAAATTTTAACAGTTAACAGTTATTCGGTACCAGTTTTAGTAGCAACTGCTCACCAATCTAGATTCTAACCGATTCAATCAACTGAACCTTTGACACTGGCATATAAATCTTTAAACAATCGCTGCTGCACACTATGATCGACAATCGGCAGGGGATAGCCCACCTGATGGCGAGTTAGCGGTAAAAGATTTCCACTAAGAATCATTTTGGTATCTACAGACTTCAATTCTGGCACCCATTGGCGAATATAATCAGCTTCTCGATCGAATTTTTGGGCTTGAGTATAGGGGTTGAAAATCCGCAATGGTTTGGGATCCATCCCACTCGACGCGCTCCATTGCCAACCGCCATTATTCGCCGCCAAATCCCCATCGATCAGGGTTTGCATGAAATATTTCTCACCCCATTGCCAGTTGATAATCAAATCCTTGGTGAGGAAACTGGCGACAATCATCCGACAGCGATTGTGCATCCAGCCAGTTTGATTGAGTTGGCGCATAGCTGCATCGACGATCGGATAGCCCGTTTTGCCCTCACACCAGGCTTTGAAATGAGTTTTGTCGTTTTTCCAGGGAAAGTGTTTGAAGTGGTCGCGGTAAGCTCCCTGGGCTAGGCTAGGGAAATGATAGAGGGCTTGTTGATAAAATTCTCGCCATGCTAATTCCTGTTGCCAGGTGGTAACGCCTGCACGGGCTTCATCACTCCTGGTTTCAGTCATGGCGGCGGTTGTGGCAGCCCAAACGGTACGAATCCCGATTGTCCCAAATTTGAGGGCGGCACTCATGCCGGAGGTGCCGGAGATTGCCGGATAATTGCGTTGTTCGTCGTAATTAAAGATTGATCGATGGCAAAATGTTTCTAGCTGCTGTTCGGCTGCGCTGGTACCTGGCTCAAAAATTAACGGTTCTTCCCAGGTAAGTCCTAATTCCGCAGCGGTGGGCAGATTAATAGTTGGGAGTTGAGTTAGAGCCTGTTTTTCGGCGGGAGTAAGTTCGCTCGGTGGTAGTTTAACTTTTACTGGTGCTGGTTTTGGTTGACTATTCCAGTTGCGCCAAAATGGTGTGTAGACGGTGTAGGGCTGTTTATTGCCCGTTCTGATGGTGGTAGGATCGTGCAGGAGTCGATCCCAATTGGTATGAATTTGGATATTTTGGGATTGTAAGGCTGTGATTACTCGATCGTCCCGAGTTTGGGAGTATGGTTCGACATCGTGATGCCAGTATACTGCTTTGGCTTTGAGGGTGCTAGCTAACTGGGGGATTCGATCGGCTGGATCTCCATCTACAAATAATAATTGACTACCAGCTCGATGATAATCTTCGGCGAGAGCTTTCAAACAGCCCAGCATATATCCAATTCTAGCTGGCGCAATGTCATCGCGGGAAAGGATGGCTCGATCGAAACAAAATACTCCAATTACTCTAGCCTCAGTACGACATGCTTGCGCTAAACCAATGCTATCGGAGATTCGCAAGTCGTTGCGATGCCAAAATAAAACTAGATCGGACATTAAAATTAAGTCTTACCCAAGAAATTAGGTTGATAAAAAATGTAGGGGCAATTCATTGATTGCCCCTACATTTTAGCCTATTTAACTGAGAGAGTTATTTAGTTTTCTATTTACGACTATTAGTGAGCGAACCAAATAAAGAATTGACACCCGCAGTAGAAAGATCGCCAATTGCTTTAGGGAGATTTTCAGCGAAAGCACTAAAAGCAACATTCAATAACTTAGCTGGTTCCAACTCCTCTTTCACTAAATCCCATAACTGTTGAACTTCTGATAGATGAAGGCGATTATCTTCTGTCAATGCCATTACCAGTTGATTGCGTAAAGATTGTCCTTCCGCAGACATCAGAAATTGAAAACCTAACTGAGCAGTGGGTAGCAGATTAAAATTACTATCACTGCGAGCAATCCCAATCATATTTTCCAATCTTTCCCACTGTAACTTACCATCTTTGATAATGACTTCGATTAACCGCCGCCGCATTTCGGGAGTTTCACTATTGAGCAATCTTTGAGCAACATAAGGATAGCCGATTTCGACGATCTTGAATTCTGGATTGAGGCTCAGAGCTACACCTTCCTGAGTAACGAGCGAACGAATAATCAGCGAAAATTGAGCGGGGATGCGGAAGGGATACTCAAACATCAAGCCTGAAAATTCATCAGTGACAGTTTTGAAGTTGAAGTTTCCGACGCTTTCACCCATCGCATTGCCCAGTACTTTTTCTAGAGCTGGAATAATTGGTGAAATATCGATGTCGGGAGTTAAAAATCCCAGTTTGACGAAATCATCAGTCAGCGAAAGATAATCTTTATTAATCAGATGAACAACCGATCCGGCGATCGTTTCTTTGGTATGTTGGGTGAGTTGATCCATCATCCCAAAATCAATAAATGCCATGCGTCCATCTGCCATTGCAAACAGATTACCAGGATGCGGATCGGCATGAAAGAAACCAAACTCTAATAGCTGTCTCATCCCCGACGTAACACCAGCCTTGATCAGCTTATCTCGATCGAGTCCAGCTTTTCTGATTCCTGCTAAATCGGTTAGTTTGATCCCATCAATCCACTCTAACGTGAGTACTGTATGACTACTGTATCTCCAATAAATCGATGGTACTTTGACAGTAGGATCGTCTTGAAAGTTGGCTGCAAATTTTTCAGCATTCCGCCCTTCATTCTGATAGTCAATTTCTTCAAATAATTTAGTCCCAAACTCATCCACCACAATCGTCAGATTGTCACCTAGATTGAGTGGTAATAATGGTTTGATCCAACTAGCCGCCCACCGCAGCAGATATAAATCGCGAGTGATAACTGGTAATAAATTCGGACGTTGAACTTTGACAGCAACTTCTTCGCCACTGTATAGTCTCGCCTTATAAACTTGACCTAAACTAGCAGCAGCGACTGGACGGGGTGAAATTTCCTTGTATAATTCTTCTACCGATTTTTTGAGTTGAGACTCGATAATCTGCATCGCCAACTCATTATCAAACGGTGGAAGTTGATCTTGTAACTTAATTAGTTCTTCTAAAAAGTCTTGTTTGATTAAATCGGGACGAGTCGAGAGTGCTTGTCCGACTTTAATATAAGTAGGCCCTAAATATGTTAGGATCTCGCGGAGCTGAGTTGCTCGATCATACTTATTGGCTTCGATGTGTCCGACAGATTGATCGAGTAGTAAACCAATTAGGAACCCTGCAAACAACCAGACGATCGTTATTGCCCGCCAGATGACTAGCCACGGACGTTTATTATAGTAACTAGCAATCGCTTGGGGATTGTAACGGCGCAGTTGGGCAAGTTGTTGCTGGCTCACGTTGGGAAGTTTGCTCCTAATTCGATCGAGTTGTATTCTAAATATTTTTTTATTCACAGAGTTAACTTTCGTTAAGCTATGCTCTGTTATCTTAACTTTTTTGATCTGGAGAGATAAATTCTCCTTAACATTAGTATACAAAGCTACCACTTAAATTGCGTTGGTGCGATAACCGAACTCAAGATGATCACAGTGATAATTTTCCCGAAAACTTAATATTTTCTTAACTATGCAGAAAATCCTGATTACTGGTGCTAGTGGATTTTTGGGATGGAATTTGTGTCAAATTGCTCGTGAATCATGGGAAGTTCATGGTACTTATGATCAACACTCGATCGAGATTTCAGGTGTTAACATACATCAGCTCGATCTTACTAATGCCGATCTGGTAAAAGCTGAGATCAAAAGAATTGCACCAGATGCCATCATCCATACGGCTGCTGCTTCTAGTCCAAATTTCTGTCAAGCTCATCCAGCGCAATCTTATCAGATTAATGTTGTGGCATCACAGCTATTAGCCAAGATTTGCGCTGATCCAAAAATCCCCTTTGTCTTTACATCTACCGATCTAGTTTTTGATGGTACCAATCCACCTTATCTGGAAACAGATCCAGTCTCACCAATTAATATCTATGGCGAACAAAAAGTAGCCGCCGAACGTGAGATTTTAATTGCCAATCCACAGGTGACTATCTGTCGGATGCCACTGATGTTTGGCACAGCACCACCGACAGCCACTAGCTTTATTCAGCCTTGGATTAAAGCATTGCGTTCTCAGGAAAAGTTGCAATTGTTTGTTGATGAGTTTCGGACTCCAGTCAGTGCTAGAACTGCCGCTCAAGGCTTATTGATGATGTTGCAAGTGTCTGTTCCAGGCATTATCAATTTAGGCGGAAAAGAGCGCATTTCTCGCTATGATTTTGGCAGATTACTTGCAGAAGTATTTAAATTGGATCTATTACTAATATCTCCAACTTTTCAGCGAGATTTGCAGATGACAGCACCGCGTGCGGCTGATGTGTCTTTAGATAGTACTAGATCGATCGAATTAGGCTACAATCTGCCGCCACTGCGCGAGGAATTAGAGTCAATCTTCGCAGCAATTAAAGGGTAGGGGTAATTCATGAAGCGGTATCTGCTAAGGCAGAGGCTTTGCCAACGCGCTCCTTGGGTTCCCCAAGGGTTTAGCGAGACAAGACATTACCCCTACCCTTTAATTGCTATTATTGTAGATTTATTTTGCTAGTTCGCTATTAAACTCATTAAAACTACGTCGTTTGAGTTCGACTGATTCCTTGCGAGGTAATAGATCAAAGACTTCACGTAAGGTATCATCCATTTTTTCAAATGAAATTTGACCTACTTGATTTAGACGAACTTTACCAGCTTTATCGATAACGACAGTTTGCGGAACGGTACCACCATAATAGTATCCATCTTCGGTATTTGCATACTTTTTATCCAGTGCCAGACTATCTACAGTTACTGGAATAAAACTGGCTGCTTTACCATAGTAAGCTTGCAGTTGAGAGATTACTGTCGAATATTTTTTGCAGTCACTACTATCATCAACATAATAGACTAGCAATGCTGGCTTCTTCGCTTTTAAAGAGTCGGCTAGAGAAATTCGTGCTGGCACGAGAGAGCCATTACCTGCATAGAGCACAAAAACATTTCCATCGTATTTATCATCATCAATTCCAGCTAAAGCTGGATTAGCTAATAATAACGAACAGACGATAATTAAAAACGTTGTTAGGATCGATCGATAGACAGATGTAAAGCAATTAGATAACATTTTAGACATGTAATTTAGTTAAATATAGTTTTTAAAACTTAAAGCTCCCAAACCCTTGAAAGAGCGCGAGAGCCAGTAGATCGAAATAATTATTTCACGGCTTCCAGCATCTGTGAGAAATAGACACTTTTTTTAGTCAAGGCTTTGCGTTTAATGGTAAAGCCTTGTGCTTCCAAAATTTCGATAATGTCTGCTTCTGTATGGAGATAAGAGCGTGTAGCCTTGCTTGCGCCAGGAAAGAAACTACCGATCTTTTTTAGTAAGGAGAGACAGGGAGTTTTCGGTGCGAAACTGATGATTAGTCGGGATTGTGCCAGGGATGCGAGGTGGGAAATCATTTCCGCAGCCTTGTCTTGAGGATAGTGAATCAATACGTCTAGACAGACGACTGTATGGTAACTACCACTGAGGCTTTCGAGATCTTGAACGCTAAAGTTCGGATTATTGTTATTGCCAAATAGTTTAGCCGCAATTTCTTTAGCTTCTCCCACCATTTTCTCAGAAATATCGCTTGCATCAACGATCGCTTTTGCTGTCGCGAGGGGAATGCTCAAACTACCCACTCCACAGCCAGCGTCACAGATGGATAAACCCTCTAGGTTATGATCTGCCTCAAGCCATCCCAGTAAGGTGTCTACAGTCTGCTGATGCCCAATCCGAACAGCAAGCTGTACCTTGTTTACTTCACCATCACCGTAGATCCGTTGCCATCTTTCAAATCCAGTATTATTAAAATATTCTTTGACTACTGCCTTATCGTCTACTAAGTCCATCGAAATTTAGGTATAAAAATTTATGGCTATCGGTAGATCACTATAGCAGGCGATCGGGGATGTCAGGTAGTATAGACTTATTCTAGAAGTCAGTGAATAGGAAATAGGGGATAGGGAATAGAGGGCATTTTTGATTAAAATCCACTAAAAATGATTATCTTTTCACTTTTGTCAATAAGCTTCCAAATCTCTGGTTAATTTAGATCAGGGATAAAAGTTGAAAATTCGATCTTCTAGCCCCTTATCCCCTATCCCCTATCCCCTAGAATGCAACATCATTACTCCACACTGCTAGATATTCCCAGTTCGCTATCACTACCAAAAGTTATCTGTTTAGATGCTGTCGGTACACTATTTGGAGTGCGAGATAGTGTCGGCAATATTTATAGTGAAGTAGCGAGTAAATATGGTGTCAATTGCTCACCTGAATTACTCAATAAATACTTTTACGCAGCCTTTCAAAATTCCGCTCCATGTATTTTTCCCGGTACCCCAACTTCCGACATCCCCCAGCGGGAATATCAGTGGTGGCGAGAAATCAATCGTCAGACATTCACTGCTGTGGGAGCTTGGGATCAGTTTAATGATTTCGATCTGTTTTTTCAGGAGTTATATCGATACTTCACTACTCCAGATGCCTGGGTAATTTATCCCGATGTGATTCCCACTCTGACGAACTGGCAGCGATCGAGAGTAGAATTAGCAGTGTTATCCAACTTTGACTCGCGGTTGTATACTGTCCTCAAAGCATTGGATTTGGACAAGTATTTTTCGACAGTGACGATTTCTACCGAAGTTAGTGCTGCTAAACCCCAATCCGAAATCTTTAACGCCGCGCTAAGTAAGTATCAATGCTTACCTCAATTTGCATGGCACATCGGCGATAGTCTGGAAGAAGATTATCTTGGTGCTAGTAGTGCTGGATTGACGGCTATTTGGTTGAATCGGAATTGAGACACTATCCCCTCACATCATTTTGCTCTAACCTAGAAGGTAATAATATCCTTATCTATAAATCCAGGAGTTTATCGAAGTGAGTAGCGTTACAGTCATCAATGATGCACAATTTGAGAGTGAAGTTTTACGAGCAGATCTGCCTGTCTTAGTATACCTCTGGGCGGCATGGTGCGGGCCTTGTCGGTTAGTTTCACCTTCGATCGACTGGATTGCTACAAATTATGCCGATCGAGTTAAAGTAGTCAAAATGGAAATAGATCCCAATCCTGAAACTGTAAAAACTTACAAGGTAGAAGGTGTTCCCGCGATTCGCTTGTTTAAAGGTGATGAAATGATTCACTCCTGGGAAGGTGCAATTACTAAAGATAAGTTAGCAACGATGCTTGATAGTAATCTTTAAGATATAGATACTTGTAGGGGTGGGTTGATAAAATTGATTACAATTGTGCTAAAAATTTAGTCTGAAACCCGCCCTCACACAAAAATCACGTCCCAAGTCATTAACTCCCAACTGATTTACATGCAGTTTTCCAAACGTCTTCAACCATTAAAAACAAATGTATTTGCTGATATGGATCGGGCAAAGGGACGAGCGCGGGGACTAGGACAGGAGATCATCGATCTATCATTGGGTTCGTCAGATTTACCGACTCCACCGCATGTAATTGAGGCAATTCAATTAGCCTTAGTAGATCCGAGTACTCACGGTTATTTACTCTTCAATGGTACACAGTTATTTCGCGAAGCTGTCGCAAATTGGTACACCAAAAAGTATGGGATAAACGTAGATCCAGAGACAGAAGTATTACCCCTCATCGGTTCACAAGAAGGTACTGCACATTTACCATTAGCAATCTTAGAACCTGGGGATGTTGCCTTACTAATGGATCCTGGTTATCCTTCCCATGCAGGCGGCGTGTATTTGGCAGGGGGTGAAATTTACTCGATGCCCTTACTCGCCGAGAATGGATTTTTGCCTGTGTTGGGTAATATTCCGCCTGCAACCCTGGCAAAAGCGCGGATGATGGTGTTGAGCTATCCGCACAATCCTAGCACTGCGATCGCGCCCCTAGCTTTCTTTGAGGAAGCTGTCGCTTTTTGTCAACAACACAATATCGTATTGGTACATGATTTCCCCTATGGGGATATGGTGTTTAGCGATGTTCGGGTACCATCGATCTTTCAGGCAGATCGAGAAAAAAGTGTCTCGATCGAGTTTTTTACGATGTCTAAGTCTTATAATATGGGCGGGTTTAGAATCGGTTATGCGATCGGTAATCGAGAATTAATTCAAGCTTTGCGCCAAGTTAAGGCGGTGGTAGATTTCAATCAGTATTTAGGTATTTTACATGGTGCCGTTGCCGCGCTCAATGGCGAGCAAAGCTGTGTAGCCAATACGGTTGATACGTTTAAGCAGCGGCGGGATACGTTTGTTACAGCTCTGAACAAGATTGGGTGGGATGTGCCGACACCAGATGCGACAATGTATATCTGGGCGAAGTTACCACCAAAATGGGCGCACAGTTCGATTGATTTTTGTACGGAGTTGGTTTGTCAAACTGGGGTGGCTGCTGCGCCCGGTGTGGGTTTTGGCAAGTGTGGCGAAGGTTATGTGAGATTTGCTTTGGTACATGAGCCTGCGAAGTTGCAGCTTGCGGTTGATCGGATGGCGAAGTTTTTGTAGAGGTTTGTGTGTTTCAGGGATCTTTTTTTTGAACCGCAGAGACGCAGCGATGTCCGCACGCCATTGTTTCCCGACGGTTGGGGACATCAAGACAGAGGGCACAGAGAAAGAGAATTTATCGATTCTAACTTGATTTTGGAATGACCAATCGCATTCCACTTTTTTTACGATCGGTATCACTGTGATAGCGAGGGATAATATGGATAGTAGCGTGGTTCATGGCTTGTCCCGCAGCTTTATTGATATTCATTCCTACATTAAATCCGTCTGGTTGAAATTCTTTATTCAAGATTTCCTGAACTTTATTCGCCATCAACCAACAAGCGGATTGTTCTTTTGATGGTAGATCGAAATAGTTGCTAATATGTCGTTTTGGAATGATTAAGACATGACCTTTGCTGAGGGGATAGCCATCGAATATGGCGTAGGCGGTGGCTGATTCTGTTAGTAAATTTATTTTACGGTGAGGATTACAGAATATACAATTATTTGGTGAATTCCATTGATGGTTGTAATGGATATATTCATAAATCTCGCAGTATTCATTGAGCTGGATCGATTTGAATGCCAGTTTGACAGTGCATTGATAAGTTGGTTTCTTGTGAACGTAATGTTCTCGAAATCCTTCTTTCTTTAAATCTCGCCTGACGGCATAATATGCTCTACCTCCAGGTTTGAGCAAATGAGCGATATTCATTAGCACATCTGCTTGTGCTTCGGGCATCAATACATTCAATACATAACAACAAACAATTGAATCAAATTTACCATCGGGATATGTGGGGAAATAATGTGGATCGTAGCCCGTAATATCTAAACCATGTTTCTCTAAAAAATTCACATCAGTTCCTAATCCACAGCCAAAATCGAGGATGCGACCTGTGAGTAAATTTTGAGATAATAAAAATTGAACAGGTGAGGATAATTTGATTCGATCGATTGCAGTCAGATAGCTAAATTTATTTACTTGTTTCCGCATGAAATAAGGATTAGGTTAGGATAAAGTAAAAAACTTTGCATAAAATTGAGTAAGTTTATTAAAGTAGTTGAATTCAATAGCTTATGACTGATCGCATCAAAACTGAGATCCAACCAACGTTAATACAGATGATGATTTACCCAATCAAATCGCTTGATGGGAAAATCGTCAACAGTTCGCAGATATCCAGTGGTGGCACTTTAGAATTTGATCGACGTTGGGCAATTGTGGACGATCGAGGTAAAGTTGTCAATGCTAAACGCACCGCCAAAATCCACCAATTACGCAGTCAGTTTGACTTGGTTGGGATCGGATCACAGCTAGAACATCAATCTGTAATTAGTCTCCAAACGATGGATGATCATACTACTTACACATTTTGCCTCACCACTGAACTAACCGCATTAGCCAAATGGTTGAGTCAGTTCTTTGGCTTTCCAGTCAGCCTCATCGAAAATGCCGTCACAGGCTTTCCCGATGACCTAAACGCTTATGGCCCAACGATCGTCAGTACAGCGACATTGGAGACTGTTTGCGATTGGTTTCCGAATCTAGATTTGGCAGAAGTTCGCCGCAGATTTAGAACTAATTTAGAACTGAGTGGTGTTCCTGCTTTTTGGGAAGATCGACTATTTGGCGCACCCGAAGATGTCGTCAATTTTCAACTGGGTAACGTTCAATTTCACGGTATTAATCCCTGTCAACGTTGTATCGATCCCAATACTTCTCGGTTAAGCCAAAAGCAGGTAGATTAGGGGTGAATCTTGAATAGGCGAGGGTCAGACTATTGCAACTAAAAGAATTCTCACTAATCAATCCAATCATCGAATCATCCGAAGTATTGAAGGCAA
>JANYIT010000336.1 GCA_025358725.1 Chamaesiphon sp. GL140_3_metabinner_129_sub | reverse complement strand
AGAAGCTAACCGTAGATCTTCTCTTTGGCTACTACTTAATTGCTGAGGTTCAGGGCTAGATAACAACACTATTTTCTTTTCATGAGCTTACTAATAAAATAGTACTATATTTGGGTGGCTTTTTTATCGGGAATCACCTTATTGAATTTTTGAATTCATTATTTTTTAATTGTTTTAATCCTTTGTTAAGAAGCTTTATCTGTTCGGGAGAACTACTAGACTCATTCACTATATAATTGTAGATGCGAATATTATGATTATCACCAATTCTCATCAGTGAATCTACTTTCACCCCTACATTTACTTTTAACCCTGCATTGTTGGAGAGTGCCTGTAAGTTAAAATTCTGTGCATGAGCAGAGTTTGTATTTGACAAGCACAATATTAGAAAGATGGTGAATACTATACTAACTTTTAATGAATAAAATATCCTTTTTGATATTTTCTGTAAATTAAACATGAACTATTATGCCTATTAGCAAAATCATAAATATTAAGTCTTGAATGGTGCAATATTTAAAATCAACCACTCTCTTAAATTATTCCCAATTTCTATACCATAACTGCATCCACAACATTTTTTCGTTCGAGTTGTTCGACATCCCGCTGCTCGATATTGGGGAATCCAACAGGCTCCCAGCCATCATCTGTTTTACTCGCCTTGAACATCAGTCGGTGGGGACGCATTCTAATCACAGTTAGCGTGTCCCCATCTAATTTAATATCTGCACGAGATCTCTTAAATTTAGTGTCACGACTTAATTTCACTTATAAACTTCCCATCTGTCGTTCTAAAGCTTGACGAACTAACCCCATCACGTAAGGTAACTCAGTTAGATCTGCTAGTCCGATTTCTACATCTCCATTCCCCCATCTTCCCACTGCTGAGACATCTTTACAGATCCCTCTAGGGTCATTAATTTCGGAAAAAGGCATATTTAGAGAAATTCGCAACCGTTTAGCTTGGGGCACGATATCTACAAAATTTGTTTCGGCTTTGTAGGCAATGTAGAGTTTGAGGAACTCTTCAGTCACGCATGAATCGAGGGCGAGGATTTCTTTGCGGAAGGCTTCAAATAGATCCCGCACAGTTCCAGCAGTGAGCTGGGGATAGTCTTTGATCGAATAGCCAGCTTTGACAGGCTTGGATTTGTAAGACTCTAGGGTTTCATGCGTGACTTTTGGAGCAATCCAAACGGCTAATGCCATTGTAGATAAAAGATCGGCGCGGTGACGAATGGCGATTTCATCCCACTGTTCGATCGCACCTAAACCCTGATTGAGTTTCAGGGGACTCTCTTTGAAACCGCCCTTCATATCTCGTTTAGCGGTAAATGCTTTGTCGCTATATTCAGAGTTATAACCTGTCAGGGTGAGGTTCCCTAGTGTGTGTAGATAAGTCTGATGAATTCGTTGCCAACCCTCTCCTAATGCTTCTTTCCAGGCGAGGGAGAGATTTTCGTTTTGGGGGAGGATATGTTCGATCGTGTATTCATCGATCGAGACTCGTTCTTTGCGCTGGTGATTTTCTAACCGTCGTAACCAATAGCTGCGGCTGCGAAATTTGTAGAGATCTTTGGTTTGAAATGCTCGCTTAAACTCTTCATCACTAGGAAAACGGCGGTAGGAAGGGAGCAAGAGCAAGTGGGCTTGGATGCTCTCTAGGTAAGCATCTTTATCTAGAGCTTTGCCAAAGGTGGCAAAGGTTTTGTTCATGGAGTTGGTGGGAATCGCACAAATTACTCGCCGGAAGACGTAGGATTCTACTAGTCGAACTGCGGTGAGAAAATCTGCCTGACTCAGCAGTTTCAGGTCATAGTCTCGATATAGCTCCATCAGGAAGGGGTAAGCGACATCAACCTTCAATTCTCGCAGATCTTGAAAGGCGATTTTGAGGGCGGCATTGGGTTCGGCACCCAATGTCATCGCGCAGAAATAGCGGGCATAATTCCGAATATCGGCAACGAGAGATTCTACGCCAGCCTCGGCTACTTGAGGCGATTGAGCGTGTTGTTTGAAGGTGTTGTAAACTTCGCCGACGTTGGGAAGGGTGCCTGTTTTGACGGTGAGGAAATAGCGCATGAAGCCATCGAAGTTGGTCACATATGCTTCTTGCCCAAATTCTATCTCCATTGGTCGCCAATACTGTTCGTACAATTTGGTCTGAAGTTTGGGTTCGAGTCCCATGAGGATATAGTTCCGAATCAGGTCGGCTTGGCTCAATTCTCGCCCAGTGGAGTTCATGCTCTCGAAAATTAGCTGGGGATTATCTCGATCGCGTGTTAGGGCAATATCGACCACTACCAGTTTGGCGAGTCCCTTACAGACTGTCACTAAGTCATCTTTGCGCTCGTTGAGTAACTGCTCGAAGAGTTTAAAATTTTCAGTGACCCGAATTGAGTAATCTTTGGGCAGTTCGGTTTGATTCAGGATGGAAATTAAGGAGGTTTTATCGGTTTGGGAGAGAATCAGTTTGAAGTGCTGTTCGCCTTCTTCTTCAGGATTGAGCAGGTAGAAGTTACGCAGTTTCCGCTGTGAAAAACCATCAAATGGTTCGCCACCACCTTCTAGGGCATTAGCGAGGGCGGTGATGAGGAGGGTAATGGTGGTAAGTCGTTGTTGCCCGTCGATGACGAGTAGGGATGACTGGCTAGATACTTGATACAGTCCTCGTTCGATGTAGACGACTGAGCCGACGAAATGGGCGGAAATGTCTTCGTTGGCTCCGGTGCGAAGGATGTCTTCCCACAGTTGGCGGCACTCTTTATCTGTCCAGGAGTATGTGCGCTGGTAGATGGGTATCACGAATTGGGGCGATCTTTTGATAAAGGCGAGGAGATTGGCTTCGGTGGCTTTCATGTGTTCATCTCCACCAAGATCTTTATGCGCCTTAGAAGAGCCAAACAGCACCTCATCAGGAACGATTACCGCCGTTCATCCCTCAGCCTTCAACAACCTCAGCAGCAACGCTTTGAGTATACTGCAAACACCTTCTGAATATTTCCTCACTCACATTTTATACTTCACAAAAGTAGCGCGAAGCGATCGAGTAGGCAGTGGCATCATTTTTTAGGATGTAATTTACATCCTAAAATTTTGGCTGAAACTGTTGTACAAAAACACTTATAGTAGATCGCGTTTGTGTATATATGCTCAAACCTTATCCCCGTCTGCTTTTGAGCTATTTTTTTAGGATGTAAATTACATCCTAAAAATTTAACTGAAACTGTTCCACAGTAATAGTTAGAGCAATTTCAAGATTCGCTCGATATCTCCCCCTTTCAAGATCTGATGTTTGACTGTTGCTACTTTTGTAGATGGAATCTTGCGACAACGGGTGCGCCATTTACCGTCTACTTTTTCCTTCCAGCTAATTTGCCAACGCCAGTGCTTGGCATTGTTGAGATTGCGAGTACCGTTCACTTTTGGGTATTCGACAACTTCCCCACGTTTGTTGGTTACTTTCTGGGTAAATTGATGGAGCGAACCACTAACTCCTCTGGCTGCTAATCGCATCGCTGCTCCGATTGCGATGGAGAAGCAGTCATTGATGGTTGAGTATCAATGTTTGAGGTTTTCATTTATAATGTAAAAACTATTTTATTTTTGTTTGGGTAAGTGTTTTCACTTGCCTTTTTTTCTAGTTACATTTTAACAGTTCTAGTTGTCCGATCGCAGATATGTTTAATTAAAATAACTCTTCATCTAAGGCAATTGTTATTAGTAATAGATACCCGATCGTTCACAACAACCCAACTCATTACTGTATCGCTACCCCTAGAATTTTGGCAATAATCTCGTTGGCGTAGCCTCCCCCTTGGAGAATCGTACAAACTCTCAATTGCTAACTGAAGCAAAAATAGGCTACGCACTGTGTAGCCTATTTTGATCGGACTTTAAACAACTAAAGATTGAGCTAGTAGAGTGGGCAGTATTCACGAGTTAAACCTCTACAGATCGGTAACTCCTACCACTCTCCATATATTAATATTCACCCTCGCAATCGTACCTCTCCGCCTCCAGTTCTCGCCAACAAAGAGCGAATTATCGAACCAAAAATCCGCCATCCGACCAAACTCAAACTTCCAATCCTATGAGCCAATAACAATCGCTCCAACTCAATTTGAATGATGCCATCAAATAACACCGCATTTGCCAAAGTATCCGGTGGATCTTGCGGTAATGGCGGTAAATATAACCGTTGTGTCGATTGAAACTTCAATAACTGTCCCAACAAATCCTTCACTTGGGGAGTATTCACCGTAATTGGTTGAATCCGCAACAACGCCGCATATTCTCGCCGCCCTGGTACTAGATCGCAGGTAGCCGAAGCCACTACGAACTTCATCCCAGTCAACCTTTCACCCAGTAGGTAAGCAGCGTTAGTACTGACAATATCGCCTTGCAATAAACTAAACCTGTCCTCAGTTGACTCAATTGCACCACTAGCGACAGCAGCATCATAATCTAACGGACTCCGAACCAAAGCACCAGGCGCATTAAATATCTGCTGTCTCTGCTTAGTTTTCCCTAACCTCTCAGCAAAATTTCTCACTAACTGCACCGCTCTCTCGTCGTGGGATAAATCCCTGAGTGCGACTTCTAGAGCGGCTAAATCCATCGGTAAATCTGACACGCGCTTACCCTAATGGACGATTTAGCAAATCTGGAGCGAGAATGACTTCATCTTCTGACTCCGCTGGAATATCTTCAGGTTCCAAGGGCGGAAAACTAGATCTCGTTGGTAAAACAGTGGATATACTCCCTAACATTGACACCGTTTCTACTAGTAAAGCTAAAGTGTCCGCATCTTCAGGATGATTTTCGACTACTCGCACGGCTCTCATCACCACGCTCAAACCTTGCTGGAGCCGTTCTACATCGGTAGCCAACCCAACAAGCTGTTGGAAGTCATTTTCGTTGAGAATGCGGTACTGTCCAGTTTTAGTTTGCAGCGTCCCCACCGTTCCAGCGGTAATAGTGGCAAGAGTATTCGCACCCGATGTCCGAAACTGCTCGAAAGAGTTCCAGGATGTCCCAGGAGTGAGGGAAATAGTTGGAATCGTACTAAAGGGAAGGCTTCGCGATCGAGCTAACATATTGATTCACAGTAGATGGATAATTATTAGTTTATCCCATTTCCAATGTTTATACAACGATAATCATTGGAAAAATTCACTGTCAACTAACTACTTGCAATGAGCCTTGGCGTATCGATTCTTTTCCAGAGATGCTCCGCGACCCTTGTATTTTATAAAGACATACCCCGACTGAGGTGTTGGCTTTCTACATGCTTGGATCTTTGAAAAACTGGATAGATATTCGGTTGCTTTGAGACTTGCTCCGCCACATTTTCAAACTTTTCTGGCTCCACCCCATTAAAGCGTTCGAGTTGTTCGACATCCCGCTGCTCAATATTGGGAAAACCGACAGGTTCCCAGCCATCATCTGTTTTACTCGCCTTGAACATCAGTCGGTGAGGGCGCATTCTAATCACACTCAGAGTGTCCCCTTCTAATTTAATATCTGCACGAGAGTTCTTAAATTTATTGTCACGCCCCAATTTCATCAGAGCCATTTCCACAGCCCGATCGAACATTGCTCGATCGATCTCACTCAACCGCACGGGTTTTTCCTGGCTCTTGATATTAGTCGCCTGCATCAGCGGAAGATCGTCAGCCGTAACGGATACCCGATCGTTCACCACAGCCCAACTCGCCCCAATGTCGCTGCCCTTATAGCTTTTCTCATTGCTGAGATAGGTAATGCCCATGACGTTATCGCTTTTACTGATGTTGAACCTAACATCGATATCAGACTGCGCCAATCGATCGAGCCAAGTCTCCAGAGTAGGACGATCTTTGAAAGAAGCAGCAACGTTTCGAGCAAGATCGCAATCTAGGTGAATCCCTTGAGCTTTCTCACGTTTGATTTCCCAAGACGATTTAATTTCCCGCAGCCCAAAGTCACGCTCTACCTCTCGAAGAATTGCTTGCATTCGGTAAGCATCAAAGCTATCTCGGACATATTCGCCCTTACTGGTCACAGCATTGGTAAGGATGTGCATGTGATCGTGGTGGTGGGCATAATCGTGTCCTGGATCGTCGCGATGATGATCCACAGTGATAAACTGACATTCCGCGTATCCCAAGCCGTCTAGAATCCGCAGCGAGATCGCTTCCTTGATAACGTCATCAACTGTGCCATCTTCAGGTGCGAATGAAATCGAGAAGTGGCGAACAGGTTTAGTCACCGAACGTCGGAGGTTAGCCACCATCCGAAACTCTCGTGCTAAGTCGGCAGCCGTGGATGTAAAGACACAGCCGCCGATGATGCGGGGGCGTTTATCAGGATCTAGTAAGTAATCCATAATTCCACGGAAGCCGCTACCTTTACTAATTTTAGCGATTGCCATGTTTTACCCCGCTATTCCTAAAACTGCCTGTGTTGCACGATTATTAGCTTCAACCGCTGCTTGAAGTACTGTTTTGTCGATCGCGATTGACTGCCCTGTAAATTTAGCAAGGTGAACTGCTTTGGTCATTTGGTTAAGGTTGTTCCCTTGCGCTCTGAGTTCGCGATAATTCAACATCAAATTGGCATAGTCTGGACTTGGAATGGCTTGAATAGATTTATAAACTCGTTTTAAGCCTCTAGTTCTTAAATATTCAGAGCGGTTCATCCTCATTTTTTTTGCAGAAGCATCAATAATTTTCAGCTCACGCTCACTCATCCGCACTTCAATTCGCTCGGTTTTCCCTTTAGAGAGATCGATTTCTTTTGACTTCTTCATAATTGCTGGTTGAATTATCTTAGTTACTTAGCGTAGTGTGAATTAGTTAGTGTCACGACGATATTACTACGCAGAGTAATATGTTTGCGTAAGGATTTTAGCGGCTAATCTTGAAGTTGCAAAACTTCAGTTAGCCTCAAAATAGGGGAGGTTTGAAGGGGGGAACGCCCTCACCAGTATGCAACAGCCGTAAATTGCCGCAGGCGATTGTACGGATGTTAGCACTGCTGGCTACCCCGCCCACAGCCAACTTCCAAGCGATACTCAATTCTACGCTTTCACTAGCAGATTCAGATCGGCACAATTGCGGGTAAATTCTAGAATAATTGAGCAATATTTGATGGGGTTACTAATAGAAATCAATGTGGGTAGCTCTTACTATTAGCCAATTTAACAACAATACGACTGAAATATTCTACGACGAGCGAACATTTTACTGAGATAGCTGACTTGGATCGGTCGCAATAACTGATATTTCTCAGTATTTACGCTGATTACGCTCGTATTAAGTGAAATCTAAGTGGATAATAGAATTCACTAAAATGACGAATTTATGGCTCAATCAACGAGAAGAAAAATCGGCATAGATTTTGGAGAAAGTGATGGGCAACTGAAGAGTATTCATGCCTATTTAGCTAAATCTCCTTCATCACGAGAG
>JANYIT010000329.1 GCA_025358725.1 Chamaesiphon sp. GL140_3_metabinner_129_sub | reverse complement strand
AACGCCATCGGCGTGAATTGGAAGCTGCCAAAACGATCGCGATCGCGGCTGGTGTCGTCGCCCATCAAGTGGTAAGCTTCGATCTCCGCTTGTGGGGCGGTTCTGCACTGACAGATAGTCAGATTGCTTTGCCCCAGGATCGCGAACTAGCTGCAATGTCAGAATCTATTCCTGTTACCTATGTTCCCGCTCGAAATACGATCTTTTTGAGTTTCGCGCTTGCCTATGCAGAAGCGATCTCGGCTAGTCGGGTGTACATTGGTGTCAATGCACTGGATTATTCTGGTTATCCAGATTGTCGTCCTGATTATATTGATGCGATGCGATCGGTATTTCAATTGGGCACCAAGCAAGGTAGAGAAGGCGATCTGATCGAAATTATCACGCCGCTAATCAATCTCAAGAAAACTGAAATTATCCAGCTTGGCGACAGGTTGGGCGTACCCTGGCAGCAAACTTGGTCTTGCTATTCGGACAAACAAGTTCCCTGTGGCACCTGCGACTCTTGTCGATTGCGGTTAGCAGCCTTTGAGGAGCTAGGTTTGAGAGATCCGGTTAGTTGAAAGTTGAAAGTTGAAAGTTGAAAGTTGAAAACCTAAAGCCTAAAACCTAAAGCCTTCTGAACCCGTACCTGATTGATTCGTGGACCTACAGTAGAAACAACTGTTAAATGCCAGTCACCATACTCTAAAGATTCCCCATCCTGGGGAAAATGTTGAAATTTGTGAAGTAAAAATCCAGCTAGGGTTTGATAATCATCAGCCAACGGGAGCTGAATATGTAGTTGTTCGTTGAGATCTTCAAGATTGATTTGGGCTTGGATGAGAAATGTTCCATCCGTTAGTTGCTGGAGTAGTTGTGTTGGTCGATCGGATGTAACTTTCTGTCCAATCATTTCGGCGATCGCATCTTGACGAGTAATCAAGCCAGCGGTGTTGCCAAATTCATCTACGACGATCGTCAGATAGGTATCAGATTGCTGCATCTGGCTGAGTACAACGCTCACAGGCGTAGATTCGGCGACAAATTCTACTGGTTGAATCCATTTCTCGATCGAGATTTGTCCAGCCGATTTACCTTGAGCGAGTAATGGTACAAAATCTTTGAATGAGACTACTCCCACAATTTTATTTAGGGATGTATCCGTGACAGGATAACGGGAATAACCAGTTGTGGCAACTTTAATCAAGAGTGTTTGGCAACTGGCGGTTTGGGGTACAGTAGCAATTTGGGTTCTGGGTACCATCACATCTGTAGCGATCGTGTCCGCAAATTCCAAGACTTTAGTTAATACTTCCCGTTGTTCGATTGCCAGTCCGCTAGAGTCTCGGGCAGTAGAGACGATCGCCTGTAATTCTTTAAATGTTACTCGATCGCGATCGTCATACCGATCTTTGATTCCTACCAAGCGCAAACATAGTTTCGTCGATCGATCGAGGATCCAAATCAGCGGACTAAAAATTCGGGCGATGGCGATACTGGGCGCACCCAACAAGCGGGCAATTTGTTCGGCATAAATCAAGGCGATCGATTTGGGAATCAATTCACCAAAGACAATCTGGAGATAAGCCAACAGAATGAAAGTAAAGGGAATCGCTAGAGAATGCGCTAGCGAGACATTATCCAAGCCTTGAGCAAAGATTTGGGCGACAGCCCGTTCGCCAATCCAACCTAGTGCCAAACTAGAAAGAGTAATCCCGACTTGGGTCGTCGAGAGCAGTCGCTCGATCCCCCGTTGCAAATCTTGTACTTGTTTGGCTCGATCGTCACCAGCCGCTACTAACTGGGTAATCCGCGATCTTCGCACCGACAAGATCGCGAACTCGGCGATTACAAAAAAGGCATTGATCGCAATTAAACCAAATACTAGTAAGAGTCGCCACCCAATTTCTGATCCACCTAAAAGTGGATGAGGATCGTTCATTGTCGGGATGTAGGAAGAATAGGGACTAGGAGAAAAGTTACTTGCTAACTGGCACTCCAGCGGCTTCAAGTTGCAGTTTTTTATCTACATCAGTTAATTGTAACGAGACACTCTTGACTTTATCGAGCGCATTTTTGGGAATAGTGAGGGTCACTTTGACTTCTTTACCACTAGCTGCGAGGCTGCTGGGTAGTCCGATTGTATTAGAATTGATGCCTTGAGATCGATCGTTGGTGACATCGATCTTACCTTGTCCAAAATTTACAGGTTGACTGCCATGATTGGCTAGCGTCACTTCGAGTTTAACATTATTGCCTTTGGATTCGATCGATTTGACTGTCATCGAAATTCCTTGATCTTCTCTGACGATCGGCAATTTGACCATTGGTAGACCAGTTTTTGGATCGTTTTTCACCGCTTTTTCAAAAGCTGCGGCTTGTTTTTTAGCATCTTTTGCCTGTTGAGAGTCTTTTTTAGGTTCCTCGATTCCCATCTGTTTTTTGATATTAGCAATCAGTTCTTGCTCTTGAATTAGTTCCAAGCCTTTGGTATTGATATTCTGTTTATTGCCGCCTTTATTGTTATTGGGACGAATATCTGGTTGAGTTACGCCTTTAAGTGCTTCATGTCCTGAGACAAAGCCGAGAACACCACTCAGAATGCCTGCTGCGAGCATGAAAAATAGTAAAATACTGGTCAGTAGTAAAGTCCGATCGCTTTTGACACTTTTTTTCATATTTATCCTGCTAAAAAATTACTTGAGACAGCCTTTGTCAATCGATGTTTATTAAATTTTATCCAATTCGGCTAATTTTATTAGCTAATCTACTCGCGATCGTACCACTGGGCTACATTGTTCGCTTTGGTCATAGTTTACCTGAATATTTTCATGATGCTGGTGGGAGTATTGCCTACGAAATATTTTGGATATTATTGGTGTTATTTATCTATCCTCTAGCTAACCTTCGGCTGACGGCAATCTGGGTTTGCTTGGGAACTTGTGGTATAGAATTCCTCCAACTTTACCAATCTCCCTGGCTCCAATCGATCCGCGCCACTTTACCTGGACGTTTGATCCTCGGCACAAGTTTCGCATGGTCAGATTTTCCAGCTTATTTTGTTGGTAGTTATCTAGGATGGCTCTGGATACGTTGGATAGTTAAAAGTTAAAAGTTAAAAGTTAAAAGTTAAAAGTTGAAAGTTGAAAGTTAGCACTTCGGCTCACTTCGACTTCGCTCAGTGCAAGAAATTGAAAGCGATGTGTTATTCCCTCCCTATTCCCTATTCCCTATTCCCTTTTTGCGTTCTTCGAGTGCGTGTCTGAGTAGATAGACAAACATTGCCACGTTGATGGCAAATACGCCAATTTTAACTACAGAGGCTTTTTCGATGATTTCATATATTTCTACTGGAATTGTTAGTCCGACAATTCCCGCCACCAGAATAGTTGCCCAGGCTTTTTGGTGCCATAAACCAATCGCTTCAAGTGCATTAACCGCTGCATAAATTAAGGCAACGATCGCGCCTAGTTGCATTTTGGTCGTCGATACACTCAGTGCCTGTGCTAGTCCTGACTTGATAATTTCCCGTTTGCCTGTAGTCATGTACTCTTCAGCAAAGGTAAATAAATCATCATATTTTTTAGATGTCAAAAATAATCCGATCGCGACAAATGTCAACAATCCGATCGTAAAACACTTGTAAATGATAATAGCAACTAAGGCACGCGGACGGGGTTTCTGCTTGGACATTGATGTAAATAATAGATGATAATGTAGTCAATCTGAAAGTTCCCTCGATTCGATCGAGTCTCGATCGTCTTCGTGTCTAGAATAGGCAGAATTATGGTTCAATAGTAGAATCAGCGGGGGTCTGCGATCTTCAATGAGCAAGAGTCGCCCATCGTTTATTCACCAGGCTTAGTCAAATCATGAGTTTAGATACCCAACTTGAAGTCAATTCCGAAACTCGTACCAACCGTGGTTGGCCGGGATTAATTGAAACCTATAGAGCGTATCTACCTGTGACTGCGACTACACCAGTAGTTACGCTACATGAGGGTAACACACCTTTGATTCCTGTACCCACAATCTCTGCAGAAATCGGTCGGGGTGTCAAAGTATATATCAAATATGACGGCTTAAATCCCACAGGTAGCTTCAAAGACAGAGGGATGACGATGGCAATCACCAAAGCCAAAGAAGCAGGTGCCAAGGCGGTAATTTGTGCCAGTACGGGCAATACTTCGGCGGCGGCGGCAGCTTATGCAGTGCGTGGGGGAATGCGTTCTTATGTCTTGATTCCCGATGGTTATGTAGCTTTGGGTAAGTTAGCTCAAGCCTTACTCTACGGTGCTGAAGTAATCGCAATTCAGGGTAATTTTGATGATGCCTTAGATATCGTCCGGCAGATGGCCGACAATTATCCGGTTACGCTGGTAAATTCTGTCAATCCCTATCGACTCGAAGGTCAAAAAACCGCCGCATTTGAACTAGTAGATGCTCTGGGCGACGCGCCAGATTGGTTGTGTATTCCCGTGGGAAATGGTGGCAATATTACGGCTTACTGGATGGGTTTCAATCAGTATCAGCAGCATGGCAAATGTCAGAAATTGCCCAAGATGATGGGATTCCAAGCCGCAGGTTCGGCACCGTTAGTCAGTGGTGTGCGAGTCAAAAATCCGGAAACACTCGCTACCGCTATCCGCATTGGCAATCCCGCTAACTGGGATAAGGCAATTGCAGCAAAGAATGATAGTGGTGGGGAATTTAATGCTGTCACTGATGCCGAAATCATCGCAGCTTATCGGTGGTTGGGTAGTCGAGAAGGGATCTTCTGCGAGCCTGCAAGTGCGGCTTCGGTTGCCGGATTGCTTAAAGTCAAAGATCGCGTACCCAACAATGCCACGGTTGTCTGTGTTTTAACGGGAAATGGACTCAAAGATCCTGATACGGCGATCAAAAATAGTATCAATCCTTTTCAACAAGGAATTGCGGCAAATATGGATGCAGTTGCAGCAGCAATGGGATTTTAAATTAAGGGGTAGCAAAAGGTAGGGGCAATTCATCAATTGCTCCTACCTTTTGAGATCGAACCTTGCCAAATGTTAACTTTGAGAACTAGCTGTTTACATGTCCGATTTACATATATCTTGGGATGAATATCATCAGTCGATCGAGTCATTAGCCGAACAAATTTCTCAATCCCAATGGGAATTCGATCGAATCATTTGTATCGCTAGAGGTGGCTTACGAGTAGGCGATATTCTCTCTCGCATTTTTCAGCAACCTTTAGCAGTTTTAGCTGCTAGTTCCTATGGTGGCGATCATCAGCAGGAGCGAGGTAAACTATCGATCGCCAGTCAAATTACCATGACTGGCGATCGGTTAGGCAGTCGCATATTATTAGTTGATGACTTAGTAGATTCTGGAGTCACACTTCAACAGACAATAAGCTGGCTCAAAGATCGATATCCAGAAATTCGAGAACTAAAAACGGCTGTTATTTGGTATAAAAATTGCTCAATTTATGTACCAGATTATTACGTTAGCTATCTCCCCGATCATCCCTGGATTCACCAACCATTCGAGCAGTACGATCACTATAACCGATCGGCTGTTTCATAGATTATGATGACGTACTAGCAATACAGAATTAATTACAATTCCTAATCAGGGCGAGAATACAACAATTGCGATCGCTGCAACTGCGAAGTGACAGATCAGGGATAAACATGCCCCTACAGCGTTAATATTTGTGTAAAGAATTGGGGAAATTAAAACAAATTTAATTGGACTGGTGAATCATCAATAAATCTTGGTGGTAATGGATCGATCAAAACACCACTCCCCAATAATATCTCATGCAGGTAACGTGCATTAATCGGAGACTTTACCTCGATCGGACAATGCACAAACATATATACTTGAGTATCCTGCTGCAACCATGTCTGAACCTGATTTGCCCATTCCTCCAACCAGATTTTATTTACCGATTGTACGGGATGAGAAACATACCGAATTAGGCTAAAAGGTGCCGTCAGCGTTAAGTCAATTGGTACGCGCGGTTTCTTGCACGCGATGACAACTTCACCGCTCTTATCTGCTTCATAAATCGGACGAGAATCGAGGATAACTCGCCCGAGACCCAATCTCGTCAACAATTCATTTAACCGATCTCGATGGGGCGATTTGAACCAATCTAGATGTCGAACTTCAAGGGCAATTGAGACATTTTTCCGCGATAAAGCAGTTAGAAATGCTGTCAAATCTGCAAATCCTTCTGGTGAATAATTGGGCGGTAATTGAATAAACATCACCCCCAATTTGTCGCCCAATTCTTGCATTTGAGCAATAAATGCTTGAGCTGGAAGAATGTAAGGTTCGAGTAAACCGTTGTGCGTAATCGCACGGGGAAACTTGAGACAGAACTTAAATCCAATTGGTGTTTGAGCGATCCAGCGATCGATAGTCACTCGATCGGGAGTAGCATAAAAGGTGGTATTCCCTTCGACTGCGGGAAAATGGTTGCTATATACGCGCAAAAAATCCTTCGCTGGCGTTTTGGGTGGATAAACTTCACCTACCCAACCAGGATAAGACCAGACAGCGCAACCGATTGAGATAGGCATGTTCTAGTTGATTAATCGACACGATAGCCGAGTTCTGCCAACCGCAAACCGGATTGTCGCCATTTGGGTTGAACTTTGACAAATAATTCCAGATAAACTTTGCCAGCGATTAGTTTTTGCATCTGCTCTCTGGCATTGCTACCGATTTGTTTGAGCATTTGTCCACCTTTGCCAATTAGGATTCCTTTCTGGGAATCGCGTTCGATATAGATGGTGGCTAATACACGAGTAATTTTGGCATCTTCTTGGACTCGATCGATTGTTACCGCTACAGAGTGGGGTAATTCTTCACGAGTGAGTAGGATGATTTGTTCGCGGATCAATTCGCCCATGATAAACCGTTCGGGCTGGTCGGTAACTAGCTCTGGGGGATAATAATAAGGGCCAATTTCTAGTTTTTCAGTTAGGCTAGTTTGTAATTCAGGTAAGCCTGTTTCTGTCACCGCCGAGAAGTTAATTACCTGCCAGCCCCGCTCCTGAGCAAGTTCTTGGTAACTGCGATCGATCGCGTCTAGATGAGATTGGCGGAGATCTGTGCGGGCATCGATTTTATTGATGCCGAGGATAATTGGCGTTTTGACATTGATGAGTAGCTCAGCGATAAATCTGTCGCCACCACCAGCGATTTCCATCCCATCGACGACGAATAATACAACATCTACCGCCCCGATCGCACTTTGAGCATTTTTGACGAGGACTTCGCCTAGTTTATGGTGCGGTTTGTGGATGCCAGGGGTATCCACGAAGATCATTTGTGCCGTATCGGTGGTCAGGATGCCCTGTAAGCGGTTGCGAGTAGTTTGGGGTACTGGAGAGACAATCGCGATTTTTTGACCGATTAGTTGGTTCATCAGGGTTGATTTACCAACATTTGGTCGCCCGATAATGCCAACAAACCCAGATCGAAATCCCTCCGGTGCCGCCGGAATCAATCCTCGACCTAAATCCTGCGCTGGATTGGCAGCAGCACTATCTTTTTGCGATGATAGGTAAGCTTCGACTACGGATTGGTCTGGTGTTTCAGGCTGGGATCGATCGGTCATTAGGTTCTCGGTGAGGATTCTCCTTCGATCTTACCGCAGTCCTCACGCATACTTGATTGAATATCATCGATGAAGTTCTGCCAGATCTGATTTGGCAGCCAAATTTTTGCTAAATCTTTCCCAGCAATTATTTCATCCAGACCTTGATGAATCTGGTATAAGTACATAAATGCTGATACCCGTTTATTTGCAGCACAGTGAATAAATACTTTTTGATGGATATGCGTGTCCATCACGCTCACAAATTCCTGAAAATCTGTCAGCGTCGGTGCATCCCATTGCACCGGAATATGAATATACTCCAGTCCTAGATTGCTAGCAATCGCAGCTTCATCTGCTAGAGCTTGGGGGGGATCAATTAAGCCGAGATTGATCACAACTCGATAATCTGCTACCGCAATAGCTGGATACTGCTCGACGGTTGGCTGTCCAGCGGTAGCCAGACGAATAGTCAATTGCAGAAAATTAGTGATATTTTCGATGCTATTTTCCATAATATTAATCCTTTGATCGATTGGGAATTGGTTCACGATCTGGGTAACATAGATAAGAATGAGGAAATTACTCGTGTCTCGACCAATTATATGCGAAGCGATCAAAACACGACAGCAGCAATCGATCCTAGCCTCGACGAACAGCTTACCAAATTTGCCAGGTCGCCCCAAACTGGAGTCTGGAATTATTTAGACAAACAACAAATTATCAACGATATTCGTGACAGGCTGAATAACCCTTATCAAATCCAGCAGGGAGAACAGCCTTTTTGTGGCCCTGCGGCGGTAGTATTTGAACTAATTCGCAAACAACCCGATCGATATATCAATATCTGCCAAAATTTATACGAGCATGGTAGTTTTGAAGGCTATACCAAAAAAATTGTCGCCGATGGCAGATTGTGTCGCAGTTATGGCAATCTAAGAATGCCGCAAGCTGATTGGATGATCCTGGCTACCCTTCGCGATTGTGCCAACAAAATCGTCCCCGTTCATCCCAAAGCACCGAAAGTTGTACGCGAACTTGGCGGTATCACGAAACCCTGGGAAATTAGCGGCTGGGTGAGAGAACTACTCGGATATCCTCAAGCAAAATCTCATCCCACACCAATATCAGGTGAATTTCGCGCTCTTCAGGAAGCAGACAGCACAATCAAAGCTGGTGGGGTAGCTTTCGCACTGATCAATTCCCAAGGCTTACTTGGTAATAATTCTTTTCTCGCTGCCCGTTTTCATCGGATTTATCCCAATCACTGGGTGACAATATTGGGTAATATCTCGATTGAACCACAAACTAAAATAACTAGAAAAAACAAGAACAGTATAATTACTTTTGATATCTATTCCTGGGGAAGAAAAATCCACGTCAATACTGATACTGCGGCAATTAAAGATTTTTTCTGGGGTGTGACAGTCGGCAAATAAAATACAGAGTTTAAATGTATTTGATCTAGTTTTTATGGCAAGACAAACTATCTAGGAATTGAATGATCAAGTTACTAGTCTTTTGTTGATAGCAAGAAACTATAGCTCACTGGGTATAATGAACATAATCAAAAATATTTAAAGAATGCGACAGAGTGAAAATATCACTCAAAGAATATCTAATATTTTTGATTAAGACAGACTCTGGAAAAATATTAAACCCTAACTTATAAAATACAATGAAAGTCCTGCATATCATTACAGACTTTGATGACGGTGGTGCTCAAGCTGTCCTTTACAGATTTGTTACTGCTAATCAAGCAAATACTCATCAGGTTATTTCTCTGATGAATATTGGTCGGTATGGCGATCGACTCATTGAATTAGGTATGCAGGTTTACTCTCTTGACATGCCCAAGAGTCGGTTAACTTTAGATGGATTAACCAAGCTGTATCGACTCATTCGTAAAATCAATCCAGACGTAATTCAAACATGGATGTACCATAGCGATCTAATTGGCGGTTTAGTTGCAAGACTGGCAGGAAAGAATGCTGTAATTTGGGGGATTCATAACTCCAATCTCGATCCTGCTAAAACTGCGCTGACGACACGACTAACCGCAAGGATATGTGGAATATTATCAGGAAATATTCCCCGAAAAATCATCAGTTGTTCTGAAGAAGGGATTAGAGTTCATACAGCGATTGGCTACCAACAACAGCAAATGGTGGTAGTACCAAATGGATATGATGTCAGCGAATTTTCTCCCAAACCGGAAACACGGATCGAGCTACGCAATCAATGGCAAATAGCCGAAAATACAACTTTGTTTGGGATGGTTGCTCGTTGGGATCCACAAAAAGATCATGCTAATCTAATTACGGCTTTAGCTGATTTGAAGAATCGAGAACTCTCTCCTTGGCACTGTGTATTAATTGGATCAAATCTGGATGCGGACAATCAAACTTTGGTAGCATTACTCGATCGATATGGAGTTCGCGATCGAGTTAGTCTATTAGGAATTCGGAATGATATTCCCGCAGTGATGAATGCGTTAGATTTGCATATCCTGCCTAGTGCTTATGGCGAAGCATTTCCTAACGTAGTATCAGAAGCAATGGCTTGCGGGACACCTTGTATTGTCACCGCAGTAGGTGATTCAGGCTTAATCGTCGGGGAAACTGGCTGGGTAGTCCCACCTAGTGATGCTGGGCAATTAGCAACTGCGATGTGTGAGGCTGTCACCGAAATGTCAAATCCAACTGCATGGACAAAGAGACAAGTAATATGTCGAGAGCGGATTAAAGCGAATTTTAACTTACAGAGTATGGTCGATCAATATATTAATGTGTGGAAAAGTTCTGTATTTGAGGCAAATAAATAAACTTAATGACTTTAACTGCTTCATTGATGAAACTGCCTTTCTAGGGTTTACGGGTGCTATCTTATACGCATCCATTCATCCTCTTAGTTTGATTCATAGTCAAATAGTTTTAGGTATTCAGCTACCGCGCGCTCATTAGAAAAATACATCCCTCGTTCGATCAAGCAGGCTCGACTCACAGGGTGATCTAGCGTTTTTGCCATCGCATCTGCCAGTGCGGTGGCATTTTCGATCGGTACCAAAAGACCGTATTTTCCTGCTGCCAAGATTTCTTGAGGTCCAGAAGGACAATCTGTCGCAATCACCGAACAACCGCAAGCCATTGCTTCGATTAATACAGTCGGTAATCCTTCCCATCGAGATGAAAGCACAAATGCCGTCGCATGAGACATATAAGCATAAGGATTTTGCACAAATCCAGGCATGGAGACATCTTCCCCAATACCTAGCATATCGATCTTTGCTTCTAGCTCACTCCGCATTTCACCTTCCCCTAAAATCATTAGCCGAGCATGTTGATGCTGGCGTAATAATCCAAAAGCTTGAATTAGATTCAAGAAATCCTTCTGAGGCGATAATCGTCCTACTGCCAAAAATACTGGCGGACTTCCAGCTTGAAACCAGGGGTGTTCCAAGGGAGCCTCGGCTTTGGAGATCGTGTCTCGATCGATTACTGGATTGTAGATTGTTTTAACTGTTCCAGCCTGGAAGCCCAATTCACAATCCAAATCTGTAGATACACCTTGGGAAACTCCGACAATCGCATCAGCACGAGGATACAGCCATTTCATCATCGGTGGCAGCAACTTACTGCGACGTAATTTAGATTTGCTTGCTGACAGGGTATCGTGTTCTACTCCCACCAATTTAGTCTTAACCCCCGCCAAATCTCTAGCGAGGATTGCGGCGATATTGGCATGATTCATGTGAGCAAGTAGTCCAACAGGTCTATTTTCTTTTAAATACTTTGCCAAAGCAGGAATCGCCTTGATTACGCCGCTTGTGCCCAAATTAACGATCCGGACTCGATCGGGTACTTGTTCTAAATAAGGCCCCTCAGCATTAGCTAAAACTAAGTCCAAAGAGATATCTCGTTCTAGCATTCCTTTGAGCAAATTTAAGGCAACTCTTTCAGCACCCCCACCAGCGAGGGTAGGCAAAAAGAAAGCGATTCGTCGTTCGGACATTTTTTATTCTTCCTAGATTACACTTAACTAATAATTTCCACCTCAGCATCACGTTCTCTTAAATTGCTTTAATCGCGTTTTTGGTAGACGATCTTGTTGTTGCGTGCTGGTGGTAATAATAATGGTACTTTTGATAATGGTGGAGCCATTTGAAAATTACGGTTTGCATACTTGAGATACCATTTTTGATTGGTGTTCATAGCTGCCAACAAAGCAAAGCTCGATAAGGTATAGCGTTCCGCCAACACTTCATGACTGAATAGTCCCCACAAACTGACAAAGACTGCAAAACACAGCAAAATTGTTCTTTGTTCCCCTCTGTTGTGGTAGATGACCGCAAAAATTGCCCCCGGTAGAAAAATCACCCCAATAATTCCATGATCTGCCATGAAATAGAGATACTGATTATGGGTGGATACATCAGCAACCGACCATTTACGAGTCGATGCCAATCCATTTCCCCAAAATGGATGATTGCCAAATGATAGCCAAGCACCTGCCGCAACAGTTTGTCGTGCTACGGCTGAGTCTTCTGATAGAGATGGGTTTTGAAACTCTTCTAGTCTGTTGACAATATCCCAATTGGCTCCAGTAGTGTCACCTTTAAAATACTCCGTCAGTGTCGTCAGTGGATTGATAGATATTAAAAAGAATATCAAAATTGCTGCTGGTACGATAATTTTTTGCCGATTGTCACCCAACACTCGACCAACGATCAGCATGATCGTGCAAATAACCCAACCCATAATCGCTGCTCGAGAAAATGTTGACATAATACCAATTCCAGCCACCAATACTAACATCCAGCGATATGGCTTTTTGATAATAGTGATACTCAATAGCATCCCTAGCATTAGCGCACATCCGGTCTGGTTGGGATCGATATAGAATCCGGCTGGACGACCGACATTTAATTCTGAAAATATCCTCGGATTTAATAACTCAATTATATTATTCCCTACACTCATTAGCACGACAGCTAAGATCGTGTATTTAACATGACTTATGGATTTCTGTTGAAAAATCGCATACATCAATACTATGAATAAAACTGATAAGACTTTAGCTCTAAAGTCTGTAAATGATATTTCATCAGAACTAACTGTCATCAAAGATAGGGCTGATATGAAGATATAGAATATCATCCAGATTAGTAGTGGCTTGGGAAGATTGGCTGCTTTTTTGATAAATGGTATCGATAAAATAGCAAATAAACCGATCCAGATTAGTGGTACGACTGGTATTATTGGTGCTGTAAACAAGTAATCTGGAAGATTAGAAAAAAATAAAAAGGTCGCGACAATTGATAGAATGTATTGATATCTATCTATAATAGGTTGAATCTTATTTCTTGGTGCAGCTAATTGCTCAAATAAATTGATTGACATAGAATATATAAATAATTCGACAATGTGTTTTAAAAAATATTATTTGACGATCGGCTAGATTTGTATTTTTCAGATCAGAATATATAATGTCGAAAATAGTTAGAATTAATTATTGTTTGAGATATGTGATATTAGCCGCTATCTTAACTGATTTATTGTGATTCCAACATCAGCTAAATGATCCAATCTAAGGATTGAACGCAAGATTTTGTAGATCCAGGGACTGTGGACAGCTAGATCGCGTAACATTTCGCTGGCACTAGGGTCGAGAGGAGAGCGAACTTTTCCTAAGTGCGCCGCTAAATTAATTATGCCCTATTCACTTTAAATAACTAACAGCTTATCCGTCTTCTCATGATCTAAAAAAGCGTGATACTGTGTAGTTATTGGCTAAAAATAAGTAAGTGCTGAAAATGGACCGCTATACTCCCTCTCTTTGGGCGATCTACTGGATTTCGATGATGCTGGCTGGCTGTGTGAGTAAAAATGATGGGTCTGAACTAGTTTTAGCCTCAACGGAGGATCGCAGCGATGTCCAGCCGACATCAAATCCCGCTCTAGCAACTACCAAACCATCTACAAGCCCCAAATCGATCGTTACCTATGCACCAACTACATCTGAATTTCTCAATCCAGAACGGGGATTTAATAACGACATTGAATTGATCAGAAGCGGTCAAGACTTTAGTTATGTCCGGCGGAAAGGTCATACCATCTCGCGCGCTTATATTCGCTTGGATAAATATCGCAACCGTCCCTTGCCAGTAGAATTTTTAGCCCAATTAAACCAACAATTTCAGCAAGTGCGGTTAGCCGGAATTAAGGTAATACCCCGCTTTACTTATAACTTTCCAACAACTACCACCGACAAAGATAAAGCTTCAGATGCTAGTCTCGATCTGACGATCGAGCATATCGATCAGCTCAAGCCCATTCTCCAACAGAATGCTGATGTTATTGCTGTCCTTCAAGGCGGTTTCATCGGTGCCTGGGGGGAATGGCACAGTTCTGGCAATGGACTCGATCTACCCCAGCCCAAAGCAAAAATTTTGACAGCACTACTAACCGCAATGCCCACCAGTCGCATGGTGCAGATGCGTTATCCCCAGGATATTAGGACTAACTATCCCCAAGCCTTGACGAGCGCAACTGCCTTTCGCGGCAATCGTCAAACTCGTGTCGGTTTTCATAATGACTGCTTTTTAGCCAACCGATCCGATGCTGGGACTTACGAACCCGATCTACCAGTACTCCAAAACTACATCGGTAAAATTGCCCCCTTTGTTGCTGTTGGTGGTGAAACTTGTCAGGTAACACCAACCGAACACCGCAGTGATTGTCAGACAACTGAGCTAGAGTTAGCCAAATTCCATTGGAGTTATTTAAATGTCAATTTCGACGAACCAGATAGCGATCGATGGCGACAAGAAGGTTGTTACAGTAAAATTGCCCGAAGTCTAGGCTACCGCTTGCAATTGATTCGATCGAACTTCCCTCCACAAGTGGAGCGCAATCGACAGTTGAGTGGTAATTTTGTGATTAAAAACATCGGCTATGCTAGTCCCTTTAATCCTCGTGGCTTGGAATTAATTTTGCGCCATCGGCAAACTGGTAAAATCTATCGCCTACCCATCCTCAAATCTTTGAGCAAAACTCACGATCCCCGATTTTGGCTGCCTCAGGTTGGTGAAATTTCTGTGGATATTCAAGCAAAAATTCCTCAAGCTGCACAGCCAGGAGTATATGAGCTACTGCTAAATCTGCCAGATCCGATGCCCAAACTCACTAACCGCCCAGAGTATTCGATTCGGTTGGCTAACGAACAAACCTGGGAAGCTAAAACTGGATTTAACTCATTCAGGAGAACAGTTCTGTTGACAAAATAGTCTTACTGATCAGGATCTCCAGCAATCGTCAAAAACCTTGCTACAAGATAATTCTGGCTAGGCATCAAAAACAAACTGTTGTTTGAGCGGCAATCAGAAGCGAGATTTTACAAACTGGGGCATAATCCAGTTTAGATCGAACTTTTCTCATCAAAAATTTATCCTCGCTCTTAAATTTGGGCATACTGATAGTTATCAACGCAAGTTGCTAACAAGTCAAATTAATTACAAATGCTATCAACCACTACAAAAAAGATCTGGTACTTACTGACATCGAAAGAAAGAGTCCAAGCAATTTTTCTGCTGATCTTGATGTGTATTGGGGCTGCTTTAGAGCTAGTCGGAATTGGCGTAATTCCAGTTTTCACGGGTTTTATTGCCCAACCTCAAAATCCAAATCAAAATCCATTTATTCATTATCTATATCAACTATTTAATTTACATTCTCATCAAGAATTAATTACAGTTGTCGGAATAATTTTAATTTTTATATTTATTTTAAAAAGTGCTTTTTTAATATTCTTATCATATATTCAATATAAATTTATCTTTAATAAAATGCGTGGCTTTGCCACCAATTTATACAAAACTTATTTATGCAGCCCTTACACATTTCATCTCGCCCGAAATTCATCTGAATTGATAACCTACGTTAACAATGAGACATATCATTTATTTATGAATGTCATTTTGCCGTATCTGCAACTTGTGACCGAAGGTATTTTAATCACACTGATTGCGATCGCGTTAATTACGGTTGAGCCATTTGGAACCTTGGGAGCAATATTACTAGTAGCTATTGTTAGTGTTACTTATTACCAATTAATCAAAGTAAAAATTAGTGATGTTGGTAAAACTCGACAATTTCATGTCAGTAAAATGGTGCAGTGGATCAATCAAGGTTTGAGTGGGATTAAAGAGATCAAAGTAGCAGGAAAAGAGCAGTTTTTTATCCATAATTTCAATTATCATGTCACAGGATTTACGACCGGAAACAAACTGGCACTAACACTAGGAAATGTACCACGATTGTGCCTAGAAACAGTTGCCGTAATTGCAATTGTAGGCTTAGTAATTATGGGCTTGAGTCAAGGCCGTAGTCCAGGATCATTGTTAACTGGCATTACACTATTTGCAGTCGCAGCATTTCGGTTGTTACCAGCAGTTAATCGGATTCTCTCATCAATCACCGAAATGCGATACAACGTCAGTTCACTGGATGCAATTTATCATGATATCCGTAACTTGGAGGAGCAACCTAAATTAAATGGCGACGATCTAAATTTGGATCTAAACTCAAGCAAAATATCCTTAGATCTAAGTTTAGAGTTTAGACACGTCTCATATAACTATCCTCAATCAGAAAAATTGGCAATTCCTGATTTGTCATTGACTATACCTAAAGGGCAATTAGTTGGAATTGTTGGTCATTCTGGAGCTGGAAAAACAACATTTGTCGATTTATTACTGGGGCTGCTAACTCCATCTGCTGGACAAATTCTGGCTGATGGAGTTGATATTACCACCAATCTCGAATCCTGGCGCGGTAATATTGGTTATATTCCACAAAGTATTTATTTGTTTGATGATACAGTCAGAGCAAATATTGCCTTTGGATATTTTCCAGAACAAATTGATGAACGACGCATCTGGAAAGTGCTAAAAGCGGTTCAACTCAAAGAATTTATCGCTGAATTACCAGAACAACTCGATACTTCGATCGGCGAAGGTGGTGTGAGATTGTCCGGCGGACAACGACAACGGATTGGAATTGCCCGCGCCCTGTATCACAATCCCAGATTGTTGATCATGGACGAGGCTACTTCTGCTTTGGATAATCAAACTGAAAAAGCTGTGACTCAAGCAATCGAAAGATTGAGTAAAAATCGGACTGTGGTGATCATTGCTCACCGACTGACTACAATTCAAAATTGTGATGTTATCTATATGATGGGTCAGGGGGAAATTATTTGTACTGGAACTTACGATGAACTACTAGCAAATAGTCCTGAATTTCAGAAATTGGCTCTTGTAGATAGTTCAATTAACAGAGCGTAAACACTTAACTGGCGATGATTTTATTACTTTACACTTATCTCCAGATTTTGTACTTTACCTAGTCAGAAAATATTATGATTAATTGTCAGCCCAAAGTCAGTGTATTGATGCCAGTTTATAATGGCGAACTCTATATACGTGAAGCGATCGATAGTATTCTCAATCAAACTTTTAGTGATTTTGAATTCATTATCATTGATGACTGTTCTACCGATAGTAGTGTCGCTATTATTAAAAGCTATCCAGATCCGCGAATTAGATTAATCACTAATCCGCACAATAAAGGGGTAAGTGCCATTGCTAATCAGGGCAATAGTTTAGCAAAAGCTGAATATATTGCTCGATTGGATTGTGATGATGTTAGCTTCCCTCAAAGATTAGCAAAACAGGTAGAGTATCTCGATCGACATCCAGAAGTTGCAGTCATTGGTTCTCAATGTGTTTACATTGATACAAAAGGAAAAGTAACAGATCATCAACCTATTTTATGCTATCCAGTTGAACCATCATCGATCCGGTGGAGAGCGAGTTATGAATGTCCAATTCTGAACTCTACATCGATGTATCGTAAGCAGATTTTAGCAAACGAAGTAGGTAGATATGATGAAAATAAAAAATTTGGTGAAGATTATGAAGTATGGCTAAAAGTACTGCTAAATAATTATCAAGGAGCTAATTTAGCTGAGGTACTAGTCAAATATCGAGTTAATCCGAAATCACTGATGCATTCGACGAGTGTCAGGGATAAAATTGATGTAGTTTTACCAATGCAGAAAGATTATTTGGATAAATTAATACCGGGATACAATCGAGAAAAAGAGATTGTTGTTAACTTTTTTGCTACGCTTAGTGCCAATATAGCGGCAGAGACAAGCACGGCAATGGATACTTTACGAACGCAATATGTGTCAATTTATCTAGACGGTAAAATGACTAAAGACTTATCAATGAATATGGCAAGAGAGCGCGCTTTTATTGGTTATCGGACTTTCCCAGTCGATCGGTGGCAAGCAACAAATCTTATGCTCAAAGCAATATGGCAATATCCAGGATTGACACGAGAGATTTCACTAGTAAAAGTAATTTATCTAATTTTATTTGGTGCATCGGGTCGTCAATTCTTTAGAGCTTTGTTACCAAAATCAAACTCAGAGCGTAATTAAATGTTGGTGTTCAGTAGTTGATTTTTAGTTAGATCTTTAATCTTGTCGGATCGATCGAGAGGAGGTGGAAGATCTCGAACTACCTACTTTACTTGAGACTTGAATGAGTCAGTTTGACCCATTCTTTTTCCATGTGTTTATCAGACAAATCGACCGCTCTCACAACGATTAGATCCACATACTTACAATAAAAGTTATTTTAGTTACTTATGAGCTAACGAAGGGAATACTGAGTAGGTATGTATCTTGTCAATTTACAATGAAAGTTACTTTAGTTATCTATGGACTGAGCGGTGGCGGCGCAGAACGTGTCATGTCGATCCTGGCTAACTACTGGGCTTGTCAGGAGTGGGATGTAAGTTTAATTATGCTAGTCGATCCTACTAAAGCATCTTTTTACCAATTAGATCCTCGGATTAAGCTCAAGTCTCTAGGACTGGCTGGCGATTCGGCTAGTCGGCTGATCGCAATCCGTAATACCTGGCGGCGAGTAACGAGACTGCGACGGGAAATTATTGCCAGTCAACCTGATGTAGTGATCAGTTTTATGAATTCTGTCAATGTATATAGTATTCTGGCGTGCTGTAATTTAAATATTCCCACAATTGTCTGCCAACATACTTATCCTGGAGCTACAGATGCGAATAAAATCTGGCAGTTCATCATGAAATGGACTTATCGGTATGCTGATCTAGTTACTGTATTAACTCACAATGCGGTACCTTTTTATCCCGCAACACAGGGGTATCGAACGATCGTGATGCCCAATCCTGTACTTACTCCATCTCCAGCGGTAGTGACTGAGCAATTATTACCCACTCCTAGTCTAATCGCACTGGGCAGGCTCGATCCGCGCAAGGGCTTCGATCTGTTGCTCAGAGCCTTCCACCAAATTCACGATCGACACCCTGATTGGCAATTAACGATTCTAGGAGAGGGTTCGATTCGATCAGAATTAGAAGATTTGCGATCGCAACTGCAATTAACAGATTGCGTCCATCTCCCTGGTGCCGTCAAAAATGTCCAGGATTATCTCTATCAAGCCGATTTATTTGTGATGTCATCTAGAGTTGAGGGCTTTCCGATGGCATTGTGTGAGGCAATGGCTTGTGGTTTACCTGTGATCGCAACTGACTGTCTGAGTGGCCCGCGTGACATCATTGAAGATGGGATAAATGGTGTGTTGGTGGCAACAGAGGATGTAGCTGCGCTGGCGGCAGGATTAAATACTTTGATGTCTGATCCTGCTCAACGTCATCAATTGGCTCAAAATGCGCCCCTAATCCTCGATCAATTTGGATTGGAACAGGTGATGATGCGGTGGAAAGAGGCGATCGTTTGTGCGATCGAACACAAACGCCCGACAGTGGTAATCTAGGCTCAAACTCTTCTTTCCAGTATGTTCTTCAATAAATAAAATGCACCTTTCAGAAATTAAAACCAGGATTGTCACTGTTTACAATTACCTAATTAGCCTTTTCCCAGTTAGATTGGCAAATCGATTGCTGTGGGTCGATCGACAAATGGATTGGTCGATTTCAATCTATGAAGGCAGTAATTTTCTAGAGTTACAGCCCTCATCAGTTGTTAAAAATCCGGTGATCAGTAGACGGGATGTAACTGACACTCTGACAGTATTTGTAGCCGATCCATTTATGGTTCGAGTTCAGAATAGCTGGGTAATGTTTTTTGAGATTTTCAATCAAAAACAGCACAAAGGTGAAATTGCTTTTGCTCAAAGTAACGATGGCTATAAATGGAATTATCAGCGTATTGTTTTGTCAGAAGACTTTCATCTTTCCTACCCCTATGTATTTGAATTTGAAGCTAATTGGTACATGATTCCGGAGTCATGTGAGGCAAATTCAGTACGATTATATCAAGCAAAGAAATTTCCAGACCAGTGGGAATTTGTTTCAGAAATTTTAGTTGGCGACCGTTTTGTCGATGCATCTATTCTAAATTTTAATGGGGTCTGGTGGTTGTTTGTGGGGGTCGAACCTAGAGAGGGAGAAGCTTGTAATCTGCTAAGGTTGTACTATGCGGATAGTCTGTTTGGTAATTGGGTAGAACACCCAATGAGTCCAGTTGTGAATAATAGTCTGGAGATCTCTAGACCAGCAGGTCGGATCAGACAGATCGGCAATCAGCCGATCCGTTTTGCTCAAGATTGTACTGTAAATTATGGGCATAATGTTACGGCGATTCGGATCGAGTCTCTGACGAAAGATGAATATGTAGAAGAAAAAATTCAGGTTGATGGTGCTTATCTGTTTGAACTGGGAACCATGTCATGTAATAACGTGGGGATGCACCATCTAGATTTCATCATGTTAAATAGTGATCATTATATCGCTTGTGTGGATGCTCGATAATCGAGACAGTTATATCTAAGTTCCAAATATAAGGCAAGATTTGCTTATTGAAAAAAGCTCAAATAGATAGAATCAATTTTAGGTTTTTAATCAGAAATTTTCTCATTAAAATATTGGTTATATCAGTCCCTTTATACTCCAAATCTAGAAACTACTTTTGATCGATCTCTAAACTGTTAAGATAGATCGTTGAGAAAGACCGTCCAGTTATTTAGAGATCCTAGCAATCCGATCTGAATACAGCTATTGCAATTTTAATTACCATTGATGAAAGTTACTTTAATTATTCATGGACTAAGCGGTGGCGGCGCAGAAAGAGTGATGTCGATCGTCGCTAACTACTGGGTCAGGCAAGGTTGGGACGTAACGTTAATTATGCTAGCCGCATCCACCAAACCATCTTTTTATCAATTAGATCCTCGAATTAAGCTCAAGTCCCTAGGGATTGAGGGAAAATCTACCAATCTATTGGCCGCAATCAGCAATACCTGGCAGCGGGTACAAATATTGCGACGGGAAATTATTGCCAGTCAACCTGATGTAGTGATCAGTTTCATGAATTCTGTCAATGTATATGCAATTCTTGCTTGCGCGAAGTTAAATATTCCCACAATTGTCAGTGAACATATTTATCCGGCTTCGACAGATGTGAATAAAATCTGGCAGTTCATTATGAAATGGACTTATCGCTATGCCGATTTAGTTACAGTATTGACTCAGAATGCTTTGCCATTTTATCCAGTAGCCCAGGGGTACCGCACGATCGTGATGCCAAATCCTGTCACGACACCAGTTCCAATGGTGACAATAAATCGATTATTACCTACCCCCAGCTTAATCGCGATCGGTAGACTCCATCCGCAAAAAGGTTTTGATTTGTTGATGAAAGCTTTTCATCAAATCCAAGCGAAATACCCTGATTGGCAGATCACAATTCTGGGTGAAGGTCCGATGCGATCGGAATTAGAAGATTTACGATCGCAATTACAATTAACAGATTGTGTCCATCTTCCAGGCGCAGTCCAAAATGTTCAGGATTATCTGCGTCAAGCCGATTTATTTGTGATGCCATCTCGATTTGAGGGCTTTCCGATGGCTTTGTGCGAGGCAATGGCTTGTGGTTTGCCCGTGCTGGCTGCTGACTGTCTGAGCGGTCCACGCGATATTATTGAGGACGGGGTTAATGGTGTCTTGGTAGCGACAGAGGATGTAGATGCCCTCGCTGCGGGATTGGATACTTTAATGTCCGATTCTGCCAAACGTCAGCAATTAGCTGAAAATGCGCCTCAAATCCTCGATCGATTTGGTGTAGAGCAGGTGATGGAGATCTGGGCAGATGCGATCGATCTAGTTATTGCTCGGAAGCGGCGTTAGGGGCGAAATAGATGCTGGTGTTGGGGATGATATAGCTGGGATCTGGTCCGACTACCCTCACCATTGATTTCTGCCAAGGCTGGACTGATGATATATATTGTCGTCCGCACTAGATTTTCCTGGGCAGTGACTATGGCCATTTCGGTCAAAGGTACTACCCAGATTTGCTCGTCTTCCCACCCCACTCGAAAACAGATTGCTACTGGTGTTTCGGGTGGGTAATACTGGAGTAATTGGGCTTGAGCAGTCTCAACATGCCGAGCGGCTAAATAAAGGCACAAGCTCGATTTATGAGCTGCTAAACTAGCTAAATCTTCTGCTACTGGTACGGCTGAGGCTCTTCCAGTCGGACGAGTGAGAATAATTGTCTGCACGATTTCGGGAACGGTGAGTTCGACTTGAAGCTTCGCAGCCGCAGCTTGGAAAGCACTAATGCCTGGGACTAATTCGATCGTAATATTTGCGGATCTGAGGGCATGGATTTGTTCGGTGATGGCACTATAAAGTGTCAAATCGCCTGAGTGCAACCTGGCAATCGTCATTCCTGAGCGGACTCGATCGACGATGATTGCTACAATCTGTTCGAGGGTGAGATCGCTGGTTTTGATAATTTCTGCATCTGGGCGAGCATATTGCAAGAGGCGATCAGGAATGAGTGAATCAGCATAAAGAATTACAGCCGCAGTCGCAATAATTCTTTGTCCTTTAACAGTTAGTAAGTCCGGATCTCCAGGTCCAACACCGATAATATAGACCTGCGGCATCAGCGATCGATCCTCAACTAATTTAACTTGACTATTTTCACTCATTTATCTATTATACAGCGATCAAATATTACTCTTAACTCGATCATCAAGTCCAGGATAAATATTTATTTGAACTTGACATCGATCGAGTAGATTTAGATAAATCGTTCTATATTTTCTCTGATTCTTACACCTGTTTTTTCCCATGTGTAGATGTCCCACAAAAGCTGATGACCAGATGCTCCAAAAGCTTTGCATCGATCAGGTGATTCGAGCAGATCGATCAACTTTTCGGCTAGTTGTTGTGGATTATTTGGTTCGACTAGATACCCATTTTTACCTTCAATAATAAATTCAGGTATTGCGCCAATATTCGTAGCAACTACGGGTAATTTGTGAGCCATTGCTTCAAGAAACACGATCCCAAAAGGCTCTAATCTAGTTGGAAGACAAAATACAGCAGCCTTTTTATAATATTCAGAGACCTCTGCCAATGGAACTTTGCCAAGGACATGACAATTAGGCAGATTTAATTCTGGCTTACATCCCAAAATAGTCAGACTTGCATTTGGAAGTCTATTCAAGACTATTTTGAAGGCTTCCACAAGTATTGGGCCACCTTTTCTTTCCCACTCAACTCCAACAAATAAAATATTTAGATTGGAATATCTGCGATCGTCAAATATCTGATCTGGAGACACACCTATATTTGCACCACCATATACAGTGACAACTTTGGCAGAATCGCAATCATAATCCTTGACGATCGAGTCAGCTACATTTCCACTCATCGTAAAATTTAGCGTTGCATGATGATAAACATCTTTTTCACATGCCAGCCACGAACTAGAGGGTAAGTTTTTTTTCTCGAAACCTGGGTAATGTAGATTTACCAGTGCAGTATGATCGGTAAACAGAAAATGAGGTATTCCAGGAATACTCGCATCGAAGATAGATTGCGTCTGAAATGTAAATATATAATCTTGATTTTTCAATCTTTTTACTAGGGCTTTTCTCAGCTTATGGTAAAAATAATTAGTAAAAATCCGTCTTTGTCTAATATCACTCTTGCGATCAAATAGTTCTCCTCCATATTCTTTGAGAGCATAAAAAATAGTGGCCAAATCTTTGTTGTTGACCAACTCAGAGAAAACATCTATTACGTCTATTTCTAGATTGGGAAATTCTCTAACTAGAATTTCAAAGATCATCTCATTGGTATGAGAGAAATTTCCATATTTGATAAAAGCTATTTTTCCTTTATTCTGTACCATAATCTCTTCTGATAATAAAAGTCTTAAACCTCAAGATCCAATTTTCGCTAGCATCAACATGATTAATCTCACAGCTTGTACCAACATTAAGATATTATTACTGCCATCAACTATGCTTAATCTGAATTAATGCACTTGACAATATTTATGTGCTGATATGACAATTGATCGACCCAATGCTCCTTCGCTTAATGTGATTGTAACGATCCTAAATGAAACCCATCATATTTTAAGAATACCCAGCTCAAACAGGAAAACACAAGTCTATTTGATTTGCTACGTAGATTTTTAACCCACCCCAGCCCTCCGAGACGGAACAGCCCCACCCTATCCTCAAGGGGGTTAGAGCGTCAATCAACCCAAAAACTAAAGTCCAGTAGACTTGTATTGCAGTGTACACACCTTCGAGACTCCCCTATCCCCAATTCCCACACTAATTAAAAAATAACGATCAATTTTCGAGATTTATGTGCTACTATATTGGATGAAGATTATTTTCGGCTGTATGGTTCTTTTTACAAGCTTTTCTCCGAATCTAACTCTCTACACCTACAGGATTCTGGAGACAGCGATATGTCAATTTACGTCGGCAATTTATCCTACGAAGTTACGCAGGA
>JANYIT010000325.1 GCA_025358725.1 Chamaesiphon sp. GL140_3_metabinner_129_sub | reverse complement strand
CTTCTCCTGAGTATCCGTGTCTGACGACATCGCTACTTTGACAAGCTGGGCACAGAACAGGTTCTAATACCATTTTTCTTTCTCTCTGCTATATCTTGCTTCTATGATACTTCTTTCCACAGATTCAGAACATTACCCAATCGATTATGGTTGAAGGATCGTCGAAAAGATTGGAATTTGGAATTGCTGATGAAATTAAGATCGATCAAACAGTAGCTGGTGGGGTTGGGCGGGTTTGAAATAAATTTTTAGTGCAAATCGTTATCGATCTCATAAACCCGCCCCTACAATTTATAGGAATAGGTTTGAAGTTGGAATTTACTGTACCTAAATCTTTTCAAATAAATCCAGCCGATATTTGTCCTCAGTTAAACTTTTAATCCGCCTTAGTTTATCTGGCATTAATTTTAAAAAGTTATCATGCACCTCGTCACCAGTGAGTGACAATATGCCCCGATCGGCAGTCCAATGTACTAATAATAAATGACCTTGAGATTCCAATCGATCGACAATTAGACATTGGGCTTTGCGGAGATCCTCCCAAGACCAATAGTATCCTACCTCTGAAAGTACAATCAGGTCGAAACATTCAGTGGGAAATGATTCAGGCACCGACATCAATTCAAACTTAATATTAGTTAGCTGCTGACAGCGATCGATTGCTTGCGCTTGAGCAATCTGTGAGACATCTACAGATAGCAATGACTGACACCGCCGCGCGAGTTTCTCAGTTAAAATCCCGTTGGCGTAGCCTACCGGAGGTAATCGATCCGCCAATTTCAAATCCGGCTTTATATAAATTGCGTGGGAGTGCATTCAGCGTGGCTGCATATTTTTTTGCTTCATACTCGCTGGTAGCAAACTGCCACGGATCGGAATTTTCTTGATAAAGCTGCTCAAAAAATTCGGTGGTTAGCGATTTTGGATTAGGTGAATTCATTAGATATCCTATCGAAGTAAAAATACATTTTTGTTAAATACCGTTCACTATTCACTATCCACTATCCATTAAATTATTTCTTCAAAATAAACTTCCCACGGACGGGTAAAATTAGCCAACATTTCGGCACTCAAACAGAAGCCATGCGGATCGTCATCAATTAGTTGCCCCAATTGCGATCGAGTCCTATCGATCGCCTGAGTTTTTTGCACCAATACTGACTGAATATCTAATCTCCACCCAGTAATTTGACTCAGATCGGCTGTTGTTTGCTGGGAAATATCCCAGTCCCAAATTGGATATTCAATCACTTGCGGTGTGATTTCCAAGCTCAATATTGCTGATTGAATCAATTGCCAAGTAGCGCGATGATCGGGATGTGGATCTCTTCGCCAAGGTACAAAGATTGTATCGGGTACAGTTGCTTGTAAATAGTCGCGGCAGCGGACTTTCGCTGTATGAAACTTAGGCGCAGTTACGGTGGGGATATCACCATCTTTGAGGTGCAAAAAAGTTACTGCCCATCGCTTTACGCCTAATATTGCTAGCGCGGTGAGGGTTTCTTGCGATCGAATCCACCGGAGCATTGGAGCTGGATATTTTTGAGAGTTGGGATGGGAACCTGTACCATCGCTGACAATCAGCACGCTGACATCATAGCCTTGGCGACAGAGCAGGGAGATCGCTCCGCCACAACCTAGAGTTTCATCATCGGGATGGGGTGCTACGATCAGCACTCGCTGTCGCTCGATCGCGTTGATATCTCGAACTGGTAAAGCTGCGGCATCTGCTAGTAAAATACCAGAGTTTGTTGGAGTTGCGGCTAATATCTCGACCCCACCCCAGCCCTCCCCTTGGAAAGGGGAGGGGGTAATTGGAGCGAATCTCAAGCTTTCAGGTGGATGTTGCATTAGTCCATAAGGTATCGGTAATATCTGTCTTGAGTACGTACTGCCCGATTGAAGAGATCGAGGCATCAAAGGCAGGTTGGCGCAAATACAGCGTCAGATCGCGAATAATTCGTTCGATCGAATGTGGGGGTAATAATCCGCGTGTGCCAACCGATCGAGCGCAGAGTTGGATCGCTTCCATACAAATTTGCTCGATCGCGGTGCGTACCATGTTGGTGTAAGCAACTAGAGCCACTGCTTGGGGGTGGGTTGTCGTCGGATCTCCAGCAAAGATCGGATCGTACTGTTCGAGTTGGGTAGCTGCCCCCTGGAGCCAAAGTTGACCACTTTCGATCCCATTGGCGTAGCCTACCGGAGGTAATCGCCATTCTGCCCAGACGCTCCTCTTGGTAAGGATCTTGGGTGCGATTGATACTCTGCAAAAATTGGCGGGTAGCATCAAATAACGCTGCGGCTCCACCCAACTGCACGGCGGCAAACCGCACCACCCCAGCCGTCAACCACTTCGATCGATTGTCGCCGCATTCGCAGCACAAAAATCGGTAATGTGGGTGACTCGATCGAGTAAATCGGTGAGTTCAACTTGACGAGCGGCTAACTCATGCGCTATGCATAATGGCTCTATCTGTAGATGCTTGACGGTCAAGATTTTCGCTCCTTGGCATTAACAATCGCATATCGGAGAACACTTGAGATTGAGTGCATCCTGTCTAATCGTCGATTAATGTACCGCAATTGACATCACTCGATCGAGATATTTTTGATTGATGAATAATCTATCGAAATGAAGAGTTAAAGAATACTATCGATCGTGATTCTCTTAGAGGATGTTTGAAAAGTATAAGATAGAAGCGAAAACCCTAGAGATCCCCCTGTCTTGTCTCACCTTTTTTGACGGGGAACCCGTCCAAAGGTGAGCCGCTAAATCCCCCTTAAAAAGGGGGACTTCCGGATCCGGTTCCCCCCTTTTTAAGGGGTGCTAGGGGAGATCTAGATCTACGCATCAACTCAAATACAGGGTAGCTTTTAAGGGGGGCTAGGTGGGATCTCTAGGGTTTCTGCGTAACAAAAATAACTTTTCAACCACCCGCCTAGTTACTAACCAAAATTGGCAACGTAAAATGAAACTTTGTCCCCTCTCCGAGTTGGGATTTCAACCAAATTTTGCCACCTTCGGCTTCAATAATTTTCTTGACAATTGCCAGTCCAATCCCTGTACTATCAGATCGATTTTGAGGATTCACCGCTTGGAAGATCTCAAAAATCTTGTCATGCTGCTCTGGGGCAATCCCTGGGCCATCATCAGCGACAATAAACTCATAGAAATCCTCGCGCTGTGTCGCTGAAATATAAATCGAACCATCCGCTCGATCGTGATGCTTGATTCCATTACTAATCAGATTGGTAAATACCTGGGACAGACACAGCCACTTGGTATGGAAGACGGGTAAATCTGGATCGATAACGATCGAAAATGTTGGCGGCGGATCGATCGAATCGATCGTCTCGGCTAGTAATTCAGCCACGAAGACAGGCTCAATTTGAGTATCTACATGACCGACACGGGCATAGTCGAGTAGTCCGTCGATCGTCGCTTCCATCCGCCGCACTCGGCTCCGCAATAGTGCCATTTGCGTTTGGGTATCTGTGGTGAGCACTCCTTCGAGATCGTCTTCCATCCACTGGGATAGATTGGAAATTGCACGCAAAGGGGCTTTGAGGTCGTGCGCTACAACATGGACGAAAGCATCTAGCTCTTGATTTCGTTGTTCCAGCTCGGCTTGGGCTTGTTTGCGTTCGCGTAGCGCAGCTTGCTGTTCGGTGATATCCATCATCGTCCCCACAATCCGATCCGGCTCCCCTGCGGCATTATAGTAACCGCGTCCTTGCGAGAGTACCCAGCGGATCGTGCCATCTGGGTAAATAGTCCGGTACTCCTTGACAAATTGACCACACTCACGGATAGCAATGCTCATTGTCTCAGCCACCCGATCGCGATCGTCGGGATGCAGCATCTCCAGCCGCTGTGCATACGTCAATTCCACATCGGCTGAAAGTCCAAACATTGCCTTGCAGCGATCGTCCCAGGTCACAACCTGCGTCTGGAGATCTAACTCCCAAGTGCCCTGATTCGCACCCTCAAGGGCAAGCTGGAGCCGTTCCTCGCTCGCTCGAATCCGATCGATCGGATTCGAGCGTCATCCACTCGATTGAGAATCCCCGCATTTAGTCCAATTAGTCCCAATAAGGTCGCCACCAGCAAGAGTGCCATCAGCGAAAACGCAAAATTAGGATCGTAGAAGTTTGCCTGATAACCACGTAAAATCACCCAACCAAGCACCAAAGGTACGACGATGGCGATCGGTATAAATCGGCGGGCGACATCACCACCGACTCGATCGCTAGTGAGCGCACGCATCCAACCGCAATTGCTATTGAGTGCCAAAACCCCCCCACATAAAACCATAAACACGACGGCTGTCTGAAATGCCATTGCCGTCGTAAAAATGCTGAGTTGATAAAATACTCGCACGTTATAGATATACCCGATTACAGCTTGCAGCGAAATAAAACCAACCGCCAGTGCCAGACTTTGAGCAATTGCAATCCGATGACCTGGTTCTATTCGGTATTTTCGTTGTAGCTCTTGTTGATTTGCCAGCCATAGAGCCAGCCCCACTAAGCCAAAATTGATTGCCGCATTGATGCCCATCCGACCAGGATCAGAAGCGATCGTTGCTGCCGGATCGCGGATTAGCAGTTCATCGATGCCGAGATTCCACCCAAAGATATACTCACAGAGAGTAATCAGTCCGATCGTACTCACCGCGAACGCACATCCCTTCGCAATTCGTGTCGTTAGGATTCGGTGCGGGCGAGTTTGGAGATTTAGCGATATCCCCGCCAGGATGAAACACAGGGCAGTATTAGCTTTCATCGTCGCGGCACCAGGAACCACACTCTTGAGTACCTCTAGATCTAGGAACCAGCCAATTAAGACTAGAATTCCCGCCATGATGACCACGCTACTGCTAATCCTGGCTATTTGTAGATCTAGACGACCTTTGGTAGCAGACCAGTTGAAGCTGCTGAAGGAGTGCGATCTTGGCATACTAAATCACATTTAATTGTTCAGGAAGATTACGCCCGATCGATCTAGCTGATTTGCTCGATCGAAGATCAGATCGATTTTTTAACCCAAGTTGCTACCGACACCCCTATGAATGACTACCATTATGGTTGATTAATCGGTCGGAATCCGTCTTTTGATAATAAACAACTATAAATTTTCTACCTTTAGACAGAGGTTATTCTGGGTGGATGTTGGAATCCTGGAACAGCAGTGCAAAACGTAGGAAACCTACTTAGATCTAACTTTTTTTAATCAGACTAGGAAATTGCTGGCGCAGTTGGGCAAGTTTTGGGAGATCGAATCTAACAATATACGATTGAGTAGGATTGCGAACGATAAAGTTTTGGTGGTAATCTTCCGCCACATAAAACATAGTTAAGGGCACTACTTGAGTTGCAATTGATTTGGGGAAGACATGAGCTTGATTAAGTCTGTCAATATAGGCTTTTGCTACTTTTTGTTGATCGGGACTGTTAAAAAATATTGCCGATCGATATTGAGTACCGCTATCTGGTTCCTGGCGGTCTACTTGAGTCGGATCGTGGGCAATTAGAAAGTAAATTTTTAGTAATTTTCCGAGTGAAATCTGTTGCGGATCGTAGGTAATTTTAACTGCTTCCGCATGACCTGTCGTGCCAGAGCTGACAGTATGATAGTTGGCGGTTGATGCAGTACCACCGGAGTAACCAGAGACAACACTAGAAACGCCTTTGAGCTGTTCAAATACTGCTTCCACACCCCAGAAACAACCACCAGCCAGGACGATTGTTTGTTCGCCTTTGACTTTAGCTGCGGGAAGATTGATCGGTGGATCGATCTTCATTCCTGCCATTATGACTGGGGCAGAATCAGCAGCGGAACCAGACAAAATTGGCTGCGGAACGCCACAAGCAACTGCAAGCAGTGATACTATTGAAAGGCTAAATAGAAGACGGTAATTATTTGACATAGCAAGGAAATTAGTAAGTTTTAATAGGGTGAATTTAGCTTTAGTTTAAAATTTTTCTCAATTTACAAGATTGAAGTAGAATGCGATCTAAATACCACCAAACCATTCATAACCTTGCTCTTCCCAGTAACCTTTTCCACCTTTAGGGATTTGACTAACAAAGCTTACCTTTGTCACCCATTTAGATAGTTTATAGCCCAACTTAATCGGTGTAGCCAGCCGCAATGGCGCACCATTTTCAGCAGGTAGCGGTTGTCCATTCATGCGATCGGCAAGAATAGTTTGCGGATGCAATGCCGATGCCAGATCCCAACTTTCAGTATATTTATCACGATCGATTTCAGGGGTACCATCGTAGCTATTAAGCAGGAGAGCTTTAGGATCGATCGCACTTTTAGCAAACTCTGGGATGAGTAGTTGGGGTTTGACGAGCAATTCACCAAATGATTGATTCAATGGTTCTGATAAGTTACCGACTTGAGTAGTAAGTTCGCTGCTGCAACTATTGAGTAGATAACTGATACCGGACATCCCTAGTAGCTGAATAGCTTGACGACGATTTAGATAATTCATAGTTGATAATTGATAATTGATAATTAATAACTCAGGGCTGAAACATCGATCGAGTTAATCTGAATCCACCAGCCCTAATGCCCATGATGATATGAACTATGATAAATAATAGCGAAATTGGTACGGTCAAAAAATGGATCGTGCGTAAAGTCTGCCAATCGATAAAGAGCCAAGATAGCCAATGAAATTGAGCAGGTTTATACATTGCGAATCCTGACACGATCGCCATGATCAGTATGGGGATAATTCCGGTATAAATAATCCGATGCCAAGCATAAATACGTCGCTTGGGATTTTGCCCGACTTTCAATGCTTTCAAATCTTGTCCAGAAACAAACTTTCTTTTCCAGCGTTGGGTGAGAAAGATATAAATACCATAAATTAGTAAGGTAAAAGCAAATACCCACATCGTTGTAAAGTGCCAATTTATACCGCCTGCTAACCAACCACCTAAAGTCATCCACTTCGGAAATGGCAAACCATTTTTGCCGCCAAATACTGGCGTAGCGTTATAAATTTGTAAGCCACTACCAATCATAATAAATAGACTGATAATAATTAAACCGTGGAGAATTTTAACGAAATTCGTCTGCGGTGGAACGGGTGGAGATTTTTTAGGTTGTTTATTATTCATAGTAAATATCCAATGATTGATGTTGCGCTAATTATTTACAATGGAAGTCTGGGAAACAAAGGAGCAAGCCAAAGTTGAAGTTCGACATCCCAACCGAGTAGAATCGCGATCGCCGTTCCTGCCATTAGTATCCCCCCAACCCGTTGTAATGCCCCTGTATAGGGCAACAATCGCCGTGAAGAGTTGCTGATGTGACGACTGCTATAGAACCCATTTGGGATCTTTTTAGAAGGAGCTAAAATGAGAAATAAATGGTGTATGCAAGCAGCTTGACAGACAGAGAGTGGGAAATCATCGAACCATTGCTACCACAAAAGAAGAAGACTAAACCACCGAAATGG
>JANYIT010000323.1 GCA_025358725.1 Chamaesiphon sp. GL140_3_metabinner_129_sub | reverse complement strand
TTTGTCTGTACATGTTTAGCCCTCTTTGTGACAGGGTTTTAACCGATTTTAGCTGATTCCCTTGGATCTGAGCAGCATATTTCATCGCTGTAACTGTTGCTCACTCTATATTTTAGCTTTTATTCAGCAAGCCCTATTTAGAATACTAGCAGCCGCATAAATATATCTTTGATAAACAGGAAACTCTCTGGCTAAGATATAACCAATAAATCCATACACAACCATCGAACCAACGGCATGACCACTTGGAAAAGAAAAGGAATGTTCGCTAATTAATCGCGTCCATAATTCGGGGCGAGGTTTAGCAAAAAATAACTTCATTACTTGATTGATTAATAATCCACCCACACAGATAATTAGAAATCTGAATCCATCAGAGTATCGCCGCTTCATTCCCAGCCAAACGATAGTAATAATAAAAACTGTGATTACCATGCCTGGATTGCCCAGAGCGGTAATAAATAGCATCACACGATCGAGTTGAGGATTGGCAAATTGGTGAATCCATAATAATAAAGATCGATCGAGACTAAATGCTTCCCTCTCCCATACTTCCGTACACAGCCAAGCAACAATGCTGAGAATGAGCAGATAGCCCATCAGCCATACGCCCTGTCGTTTCAGGCTATCGATTAATTTCTGGCGGTTAGACATCATAAAGCATCCGTACGATGAATAGATTCAATTAGTTCTTCGACCTCTTCTTCATCCAGACATTGCTCGATTTGAGTCTTAAACCATTGCAGCTCTTCAGTGTTTGGATCTAGAATATGGTAAACCAATAGTGTAGCTGCAACACGAGCCAAAGTAACAGGTGCTGGAGAAATATGCTTGAGTAAATCCAGCGCGTTTTGATAAATTTGCCCGACAGAGGCTCGATCTAGGGGATGTTCTAATTGAATAGAAAGTTGAAGCAAGCTCTCCTGAATAGAAGGTTCTTCGTTAGTTGAAAGAGAATTAATCATCAGATTATTTTACGGTATCGAGCGACTGTGACTCTAAAGTTCCTTTACCTAGAATCATTAATCTACTTTCTTGCGGGATGAAATTAGATCGATCGAGTGAAACAATTTTACCTCTTCTCAAAGCATTGTCCCACAACAACCGATAGATAGCATAGTCGCGCTTACCCAGTAATGTAGATCGATCGATTTCTGCCAACACACTGCGATATTGATCAACAGTTCTACCTCTAGTATCCCGATATTTCTGACTTCTCAGTCCCTTCACATCGCTTAAACTAAAGTCACACAAACCTCTAAAATTTAATGATGAGAAAAGATATCCTCATACTGTAATAAATCTAGAGCAACCAGCGTAGGTAAAACCTTGAAGCAATTCTGTGCCAACTCCCAGCGATCTTCACGCTGCAACTTAGTAATTAATTTCTGACGCATACTAATTAGATACCGGACATCATTAGCAGCATAGCGGAGTTGTTCATCCGAGAGATTTTCGGCATCACCCCAATCCGAACATTGAGCAGATTTATCGAGTTCTACTCCTTCAAGTTGCTGAACTAATGTCTTCAAACCATGACTGGATGAATAGGTGCGAATTAGTTTACTAGCAATTTTGGTACAGAAAATTGGGTTAGTTTCGATTCCCAACCGATGACGTAATTGCGCCACGTCGAATCTAGCAAAGTGGAAAACTTTAGTAACTGCGGTAGCTTCCATTACCCGCTGTAAATTAGGTGCGGTAGTTTGTCCTTTACCGATCCGAATTACTGTCAGTAATCCAGGTGAAAATAATTGCACCAAACACAACCTGTCGCGAATATAGTTTAGTCCCATTGTCTCAGTATCTACCGCGATCGATTCCACTTGTAGATACTTCTCCGTCAGAGCATCATCTAAATCTCGATCGCAAATTTGAAAATCTTCCATGTTAGGAAACAATAATAGAGGGTATTGACTAGCTACTAGTCAGCATCCTTTACATAGTATGCCTTGCGGATAAAAAGTTGCGTAAAGTAATATTCACCTTTATCATTTTTGACCACTCCAATTCCTGTTACATCATAATGACCGATCAGGTTACGTTGGTGTCCAGGGCTGGCGATCCAGTCGTGAACAACAATTGCTTCCGGTTGAGCATATCCCATGTTGTAACCGACATTTTCGGCAGCACTGCGATAGACAATCGTTTGAGAGACTGAATCTGTGCGATCGTTAAAACCATCATGGCTAAGATTACTCGTTCTAGCCATCTGTTCGCTATGTGCTTTGGCGATTGCCGAAATCGCCGGATCGACTACCAATGGTGGTAAATTATGCGACTGGCGATATTTATTGACATAATCATACACCGCTAATTCCATGCGATTCATCCCAGCGGTGGGGATATTGGCGGTGGATTGAAGATTGCCATTAACCTGACTTGGGACAGGAGTGGAAGTATGTGTAGATTGATGATCGATATTAGCCTGAATCGATCGATCTGGTTGGTTAGTAGCCATATTGGGAGCAATAATATCAGCTTGGGCTGTAGTTGTTATTCCCATGACGGCAAGGCAGATCCAGAAAGTGCCTAAGAGATAATATTTCATCTGACTTACTCAACCTTAGATTTTACTGATGTAACGCTCAACTTTAGTTATCATCAAGTAACTTTTGATGGGCTAAATCTAAGATGACATCTCAGCTTGCAATCCACTGCGATCGATCTCACATCAAGATGTAATATCTAAACTGAGAAGTTTTGGCATCCCGGGTCAAGAATTCGTTAAAATAGGAACTAAGATCGATTACCGACTGTACGCTAAACGAACGAAACTAGTACTATGACATCCTACTCCGCTGCCTCTGCTCGCGCTGAAATGAGTGAACTGCGTCGGCTCAAAAGCTTGCTCCCACCCGAACTCCAAAGCTGGGTGACTGTGGAAACTACTGTCGAAGTCAATCCTCCCCTGGTGCGGAGTGAAGAATTAGGTAAAGATCAGGTGGAAATTCAGATCGATCTGATCAAGTGGGAACGACTCGCTCTCGATCAACGCAATCTGTTGTTTTGGCATGAAGTTGCACGAGTCCAAAATGATACGATTTCTCGTGATGGCTGGGAAATGGCTGCGCTAGCGATCGGCTTAGGTGGTGCTGTCGGCGAGTTGTGGGTACAGGATGGTCTATTATTAATCCTTGCACTCGGACTGTGTGGAGTATCAGGATATCGGCTGTATGCGCGCAATAATAGCGATCGACATCTCAAAGAAGCGATCGATGCTGATGAAAAAGCGATCGCGCTAGCTACCCGTTTTGGATATACGCTACCTAATGCCTACAAGAGTTTAGGCAGTGCCTTAAAAACGCTGACTGATGATACGCCCAAAAAGAGCAAACGCAAGCACTATGAGTCCCGTCTTGACGCACTCAAACGCAGTGCTTCCAAAGCTAAAGATAAAGTCGATAGCAATCGTAGTTCTACTCGCAGCTCCACTCGGAGCCGATCCCTCGTTGACGAACGAGAAAATCGTGAAAGCTACAAATAAGTTCTATTGTCTTAATCGATATTCTCAGATCTAACTCAAAACCCGACTTTCTGTTGAGAAAGTCGGGTTTTTGATATTTTCGCTCATGCAAAGTTCGGGGTATCCCCGCAGCAAAACTTTTCCCCTAAGTCTGAAATACCTACCTAGTAATTATTGCAGCGATTCGATCGCGTATTAGCTTATGGTCGATCTGTGAAGCTATTCTGTATTCATGGAAATGAACACAACTGCAAAGGAGCAACCGAGATGACTACTAATTAACTGAATCGACTTCAAACTTCATGTAGCGAGTAGCTTAACAGCAAAGCACCAATTTTACCCGCAAGGGACGTATGAATTAGGGTTATCGCTTAACACAATAATCCCCTGATTCGCCGGAAATGCGGGTGCAACTCCCGCCTCACTACCCAAACTCACTATATAGAACCCATTTGGGATCTTTTTAGAAGGAGCTAAAATGAGAAATAAATGGTGTATGCAAGCAGCTTGACAGACAGAGAGTGGGAAATCATCGAACCATTGCTACCACAAAAGAAGAAGACTAAACCACCGAAATGG
>JANYIT010000316.1 GCA_025358725.1 Chamaesiphon sp. GL140_3_metabinner_129_sub | reverse complement strand
CTTTATAAGGGGGGGTTGGGGGGGTAAGAGCTTCGCTAGCTAAGGTATATCGATCGATATCAGCATCTGGAAAACGATAATAGAGGCGAATCTGCTGAAGTTGACGATTGGTAGCAAGGAGGGGTTGCTCATCCCAGAGCCGAATATTCCGAATGATCCGCTCATTTGCTTGAATCTTTTGCTCGGTGAGGTTTGCCTGGGGGTTAAAAGTCTGGGCAGCAATATTATCTAGTCCAAAGGCTTGTCTAGTCAAGGCGATCGTTCGTTGAATATATGGTGATTCTCGCGCTAATTCGTTGGGTTGGACAACTAAAGCTTGGACGATCGTTGGTAGGATCGTGGTAATACCGATCGACATTAGCAGATATAAGCCCAACGCCAAATTTAGAGGACGATTATTAATCTGACGGGGAAAGTAGATCGATCTCCAAAGTAAATATATCCCGATCGCGAATGCTAAAATACTTAACGCCTGATTAGCTGGTAACTGAATGTGAATATCTGTATAACTAGCCCCATAAGACACGCCACGGGGGGAATACAGCAACTCATCACAACTCAGCCAATAACTAAAACTCACAACGAGCATCAAACCACCACCCAATCCAGACAGATGGCGTTGTTGAAAGCGAGCAAATCCTAGAAACTTGCCCTGACTGAGACTATCTCCAGATAATAGATACGTCAAAAGGACAGCGACAAATCCAGATAAACACATCCCCACCAGCCAAAATTCCACCAGTTCCGCAACTGGTAAACCGAAGATATAGGTGCTAATATCTCGATCGAATACCGGATCTCGATGTTGAAAAGCAGTAGCTTGAAAATAGGGTAATACTCGCATCCATTGCCCAGACACCACCCCAGCGATCGAAATACTCAATATTAGCGCGATCGATCTTAGCAAAAATCGAGGATAAATGAGCATCGCGATCGACAAAATTCCTACCCCCACAGCAATCCAGACATGTTCGCTTAACTGCTTGCCGATCTGCCAAATTGCCTCTGGACTAAATAGCACTGGTATCGGCGGTGTAATATCAGGTAAATTCGGATTGATATTCCATTGATTCATCACTACCCGCAGATAGTGAATAAAAATTACTACTATTAGCAGACTTAAACTAATGCTTAAAGGCAACAACCAACGGAGATTTAAGACAGTTGAAATCTTCGGCAATGCTAAATCGATATCAGTGTAATTTTTAGCAACTTGTTGACGATTTTGTTCGGTTATCTGATGAGGAAATTTGAGGCGTTGGGCTAGTGCCAGATTACCCAATAAATAAACTGCTGTCAGGCTAAATATCCCCAGCCCTAATAGTCCTTGTGTGCTCAGGCGGAGCAAGTACATCGGCAAATAACCGACTTCCTCAAACCATAGCATCTCTGCACCTAGCCGTGCGAGAATTTTGATCGCTAAATATAGCACTGAAAGCACGATCGGTAACAATAGATATCGTCGTTGGAGTCTCGCTGGCTGTAAGGACGATTTCATGATATCTCTAGTGAGTTTCACCAAATTCAATCAGTCTAAATATCTAGCAAAATGTGAAACAATCGGTTGCTATTCAGAGGGTGTTTGAAAAGTTTTATTTGTTACAAATATAGACTGTCAATCCCCCTGACTTAGGTAGGAAATCTATTGTTGTTTTAACTTGCTAATTTTGAGTTTGAATTCGCCACTACTAGTTTCACCAAAGCCTTGAATCCGGACAACATATGTACCAGAATCTTTGATTCTCGCAAACAGCAGCGAGTTGCTAGTTCCCTCTGCACCATCATCATTTTTACCAATTGTTTTACCTTCAGCATTGAGCAGTGTGACGACAGTATCAAAAGCTTCAGAAGTTAGATCGATTGCAATTTGATCACCAGCCATTAATTTAATTGCATAATCTCTGGCGAAGCCACCATCTCCAGTTGGAATATCTCGTTCGGACAAGATATCTTTGATTTCTCCATTCGGCGGAAATTGAATAGGTGCGTAGACAACATTATCAGTTTTGGATCTAGGTTCAATATTTGTTCGAGGATTTGCACTGGCACTATTACTTAGTAGATATTGAGCTAAATATAAAACAGGTATTAGTAAATAGTAATAGTAAATTTTACTCATACTGGATAACTTTAAATATTTTCTTGAGTAGCAAATACACTTTCATTATACACTTGATATTTTGCTAAATTTTTAACGAAAAAAAGTAGATCGCCGCGATGGATCTATCAAAGTACCAATTAGCAAGCAAGCTATCCCTAAATTAATTGATATATCCGCCCAGTTAAAAATAGCAAAATTAATTATTCTTAAATCGATAAAATCAACTACAGAACCACCGAAAAATAATCGATCGATTCCATTGCCTGCTGCACCTGCTAAAATCAGACCGAATCCCAACTCTTCCCAAATATTAGTAAAAGTTTTGAAAATACCGATCGCCATTAAAATCATACTGACGATCAATGATAGCCAACCTAGCCATTGATGTCCTTCAAATATACTAAAGGCAGCACCATGATTGCGAATATAAGTAAAATGAAGAATATGAGGAATGAGGGGAATAGATGTTCTTTCAACTTGGAGATTTTCAACAATTGCTCGTTTGCTAAGAATATCAATGACAATATTTGCGATCGCTATAATCCAAAAATAATAATTTCTAATTTTCATGTGTCAAATGTGAATAATTCATCAATCGGGGCCTAACCTCCCTTTGCTTAGATATAAACCTAAATCCTCAAACCTGATTTAATAAAACATTATTCGCCGTAAAATAAAAGCGATCAATGTTGCAGTACAAGCAAGTACCAAGTGACTAAGGAACGGATGGATAGAATAATTAACTATCAAATCCAATAATTTAAATCCACCTAATTGTTGCCACCGAATTAATTGAAATAGAGTTAAATAGATAATGCCAAAAAAATGGATCGTCAACAGTCCGCACAAACAACTCAAACCTAGATATTCTAATTGAGGCGTTGACGTAACCTCTGCCGTAGATGTAGCCTTTTCTACGGAAAATTGCTTAAATGCAAGCTGTCCACAAACCCAAGAGCCAGGAATGAATGCGAGTAAATAACCAAAATCAGGTTTCTGAAGATACTCAATCCCGCCACCATCATTGAAGACTTTTAGCCAGAGTAATCCGATTAATAAGTAAACAATTTGAGTTAATACTCCAGCAGTTCTACCTCCTAAACAACTTACTAATAATACGGCACCCACTTGACTCTTAAAGCCTAATGGATAGGCAGTAATCCCATCACCGAGCCATTGTAACGGAGAACTGGTAACATAAACGGGAATAAAATTTGCACCGATCGTCAGAACTAAGCCAACAATCGCCCACACAAAAATATAAGGACGAGCAATAGTCATGTTAGGGGATAGGGGATAGCGATGATCGATCGCGATGCGATTTAATAAGTTAATACTTGTCGATCGACCGGAAATAGTCAAGCTCAAAATGTATTTCATGACTTGATCTTGCGATCTCCGATCCCCTACCCCCTATTCACGCAACCCCATTGCGATCGGATTCGCGCTAGGATGGACAGTGATTTTAGAACTTTAAAATTTTTACAATACAAGTTATGTTTAAGCGTCTGTGGTCGCAGTTATTTGCGTTAGTACTAGTTGTTGTTGTTGGCTTGACTGGGTGCTCTGCTAGCTCTGGTGGACTAGTTGGAAGTTATCGCCAAGACACCTTGACTGTTCTCAATAGCATGAAAGCTGTATTAGAGTTGCCCGATGACTCCCCAGACAAACCAGCCGCACAGTCTTTAGCACGTCTGAATATCAATGATTTTGCTTCCCGCTATCGTCAAGATCCCGCGCTCACCAAACTTAGCTCTTTCACTAGTATGCGGACTGCGCTCAACTCTCTCGCTGCGCACTACGCCGCCTACCCCAATCGTCCTTTACCAGAAAAGCTAAAAACTAGTTTGGAGCAAAAATTCAAGCAAATTGAGTTAGCATTGCAACGTGGATCTTGAATTAGGCTTTAGGCTTTCAGTGCAGCAATCGCGCACTGAGCAGCTTTAGGCTTTAGGATACATGGAACTTTATCAATAGACTATCGGTCTGAATTGAAAGATATAAGGGGAAGTCGATCTGTGGAGTGGCTTCTCCTTTATACTAAAATGCCGACATCTTCTACCTGCGATCGCTAACGATACTATGGATTGTACGCTACACAAACATCTTTCTGTCTCGCTATCGGTATGGTATCGTCACAAATGGCATCAAAAATTATTACTAGGGGTCTTCACGACAAGTAGCCTAGTTGGACAAGGGTACTATGCTCAGTCCAGCCCCGCCCAGAATCTCCAAAATTCAGATTACTGTCAAATTCCGCTAGCAGAAGTCAACGCCAAAAATAAGCTCCGACTCGCAGCCCAAAAAGGCGACCGAAATAGCCAAACTCAGTACAATGAGATTGTTAAAAAGCATGTAAATTTCGTCCAACAGTGTCGGCAGAAAAGTTGGTTAAAAAATCAGGCAGTTTGGATTAGGCTTTATCCTTGCGATAGTCGCCCTGGTGCCTTAGAAGAAATATTCGATCGAATGGTGAATAAAGGCTATAACCAAGTCTATGTTGCCACATTCTATGGCAAAGCCTTATTACCTCGATCGAGCAATAATACTGCCTGGAATTCAGTTCTCACCACACGCGGCACAGACAAAACTGATTTACTCGCTGACTCCATCCAAAAAGGGCACGAACGGGGTCTAAAAGTCTATGCGTGGATGTATAGTCTCAACTTTGGACCAGAATATGGAGTGACTCCAGAAGGGCAGTCAGCCGTAGCGATTAATGGACGCGGTGAAACCACTCTATTCGCAGGCGAAGAAGGTTTCCAAAAATCAACAGATGGCGATACTAGTTCTGTTTTATTTATCGATCCATATAGTGACAAAGCGCGAGATGATTACGATCGATTGGTAAAAGAAGTCATCCGTCGTCGTCCTGATGGCATGTTGTTTGACTATATTCGCTTCCCGCGTGGACAGGGTGGAAAATCGATTGCTAGTCAGGTTAAAGACCTCTGGATTTACGGTGATGAATCGCGACAAACTCTCGCCGCCCTAGCTCAAAATAGCAAAGGTACAGCATTGATCGATCGATTTCTGGCTAAGGGTACGATCACGATTAATGACCTCAAGGAGGTGGATAAACTCTACCCCAACGAAGTTTCACCCCTATGGCAAGGACGCACCCCTCTAGAAAACGAAGCTACTATGTCCTATGAGGAGAAATTCCCCTGGATTGAATGGGATCTATGGCAACTCACCCTCGCTCATGCCAGTCAGGGCGTAGTTAATTTTCTCCAAAGAGCAGCGGCACCTGTAGCGCAACAACGACTTAAAACTGGTGCGGTATTCTTCCCCGAAGCCAATCAACCCGTTGGGAGAAGAGGCTATGACTCACGATTGCAAGCTTGGGATCAGTTCTCGACTAGTGAATGGCATCCAATGGCTTATGCAACTTGCAATCAGAGCAATTGCATCACCGAACAAGTCCGGCGGGTCCTGAGCGTTGCTCCAGCTAGTGCTGAGGTAGTTCCTGCCCTAGCTGGAAATTGGAGTAAGCCAACCGAAGGTCGTCCATCGCTAGAGGTGCAAATGGATGGTATTCACCGTAGTCTTCCCCAAATTCATTCCATCAGTCATTTTGCCTTTTCGTGGCAAGAGCCAGAGCTAGATTACTATCGCAGTTCCTGTCAATTGAAATAACCAATTAGCAGCGAAGCTGAATGGATAATGGGTGATGGGTAAAATATCGATCGTCAAAACTTAGGAATGGGGATTAAATAAAGTCCAAAATTTACATAGGATGTGTTAGCACAGCGTAACGCATCACCTCACTGTGGATTGATGCGTTACGGCTACCGCCTAACACATCCTACAAAACCCGATGTTATTTAATCCTTATTCCTTAATTTTCAACTTTCAACTTAATTATCTCGTCCTGTGGCGATTACTGCGACTCCACAAACGTTGACATCGATCGATCTAATCACCGATGCCGCAGATCGAACTGTGGCACCTGTTGTGTAAATATCGTCGATTAATAATACGGTAGTATCAGGTTGCAGTTGTGAATTTATGAGTGTAAATGCACCTGCAACATTTTCCTGACGGGCTGATTTTGATAGTCCAAATTGAGCAACAGTCGATCGAGTCCGCTGTAAACTAAGATCTAATTTAGCACCTGTAGCCTGACAAAAGCTCCGAGCAATTAATTCGGCTTGATTAAAGCCTCTGCTAGCCATTTTGTCAGGATGCAGTGGAATTGGAACGACGACTACTTTGTTAGTTGTTATGCCTAGAAGCATAGATTTTTGCCAACTATTAGCCAACCATTCTCCATATAAAGTAGCGATCGATCTATACCCATCATACTTTAACTTGCCGATCGATTGCTTGACTGAACCTTGATACTTACCCCAAGCAAAGAGAGGTAAATCTCCTTGCCAATATCGATCGGGTTGAACCAATTTACAGTCTTGAATTTGACGTTGACAATACTGACAAAATACCTGCTGTGCCGTCCGATTGCATAGTGGACAATTTGGCTTGAGAAAAAGGTTTAAGACTCGATTTTCCAAAAAAGAGCTGACTTGTGTCGATCTAATTTGCAATAAGTCAACGAGCTGTGATTGCCAAGAATTAGGCATAATCTTTATATGGATAGTAGAAATTAAAACTAATGCTTATATGTCCAAATTCAACCAAGCATTTGCCGATCAATGGAAAGAGTATTATGCGTGAATTTTATTTTGAATTTTGGCATGAAGGGCACCATTACACAATTTAGCCCGTAGGGGTGCCCTTCATGGGTAGCCTGAGGTCTACTCTCCGCCAGCTCAATCCCATTTTTGAATCGCAATTCCAGCGCAACAAATTTGAAGATTGTCCCACATAGTTACTGGGGAGACCGATTGCCTGACGGGGTGCTGTAGTTGCTAACAAAATCGCATTACCAACATCGCATATTCCCCACTTAACTAAATTTTGCACCCCAACTAATAGCGATCGAGTCGTTCCTGAAAGTGTCCCATCTGGTAATCTTGCCGTACCATCAATTACCTCGATTTCTCGACTATCCCAGGGGTATTTACCATCGGGTAAACCCAATGGGGATAAAGCATCACTTACTAAAAATAATCCTTCACTATACCTACCAGCTCGCATCAGCAACTTTAACATGGCGGGGTGAACATGCTGTCCATCGGCAATAAATCCACACTGTACATGGGTTTGAGTTAGGGCTGCACCTAATAGCCCTGGTTCCCGATGGTGCAACCCTGGCATCGCATTAAAAGCATGAGTCACCATTGATGCACCGCTGACAAAAGCACTCTCAGCCTGAGCAAAATTCGCCTGTGAGTGCCCTAAACTAACAACAATGCCCAAAGACCTCAGATAAGGGATGACCATGCCTGTCTGGTCTAATTCAGGCGCAAGCGTAACAACCTTAACAACATCAGTGTATTTACTTAGAATTATTGTAACAAAATCTAGCGTCAGGGGGAGTAAGTATTCTGTAGGATGGGCACCTCGTTTCTGAACATTTAGAAATGGCCCTTCTAGATGCACACCGAGGATCTGGGCGGTATCCTCAGGCTGATGTGCCATGAACTCAGCAAAGACAGCTAGAGATCGATGAATATTCTCGATCGAAGTAGTCACAATAGTCGGTAAGAATTTGCCCACACCTTGCTTCCAGAGAAAGTCACAGATGTCTGTCAATCGCTCGAAATCCCCGACCTGCACATCGGGAAACGCCAATCCCAATGCCCCATTAATCTGAAGATCTACCCCATCCAAAGAAATCCAATCGCCTTCAACATCTAAAACAGATAAATCTGCTGCAGTCAGAGATTCAGCAATTATGATAATCTTCCCTTCACGGATTTCTATCTCTTGTAATCCCGTATATCCAGGGATTCGAGCATTAATAATTTGGCAATTTTTCATAGGGATGGGATGCTAGGTTATAAATGATCACTTATCCTAGCCATAATCCCATGACAGCAACATTAATCGGCATTATTATGGGTAGCGATTCTGACTTACCGACAATGAAAGCCGCGATCGAAATTTGCGAACAATTTGAGATACCTCATGAAGTCGCAATCGTCTCAGCCCATCGTACTCCCGAACGGATGGTAGAATATGCCCAAACAGCCCACCATCGCGGCTTAAAAGTAATTATTGCGGGAGCAGGTGGAGCAGCTCATTTACCAGGGATGGTAGCCGCTCTCACCCCTCTACCTGTAATTGGTGTACCCATTCAAACCAAAGCATTGCAAGGTATAGATTCACTGTACTCGATCGTCCAAATGCCCGCAGGTATTCCTGTTGCTACGGTATCGATCGGAAATGCGACAAATGCCGGACTACTTGCAGTCCAAATCCTCGCTACTCAAGATCCTACACTATTAGCCCAAGTCATATCTTATCGCCAGAGCCTCAAGGAAATGGTACTAGAAAAACAAGCTAGGTTAGAGGCGATTGGCTATCGTGATTATTTAGGGACTTAAAGAGTCTTAATTTATACCTCATCTTGTCAAGCGACACTACATAAATTTTTTGTTAATATTTTGTATCGATCGATAATGCCGAAGTCCAGGTAAGTGTATCTTGATATACAGAATTTTTGTATCTCCAAACACAAAATTGTCCCACGACGATACATCATTTTTCTGATTCAAATACTCTGTCGCAAAGGTATAGAACAAGTGTTCAAAAAAATTCTCCTTGTATGTTTAATGGCTCTGTGGGTTCTCAGCGGCCCACTCATGGGCAATGCTTTAGCAGATGATGTGAAAACACCAGCAATGGATGTAAATGCCATCAACACTGGCGATACAGCCTGGATGCTAGTGTCATCAGCATTGGTATTGCTCATGACTCCAGGATTGGCATTTTTCTACGGTGGTTTAGTCCGTTCTAGGAACGTATTAAATACCATGATGATGAGTCTGGTCTTGATGGCGGTTGTGGGTGTCACTTGGATCCTTTGGGGTTACAGTATTGCCTTTTCGCCTGACTCAGTGACTACTGTTAAAGATGTTGTTACAGTCAACACCAATCCGATTTTTGGCAACTTAAATTGGTTTGGGCTAAATGGTGTTGCATTCGACAAGCCCGATCCTGTCGGCTATGCACCCACCATTCCCCATCAATTGTTCATGGTTTATCAGATGATGTTTGCCATCATCACACCAGCCTTAATTTCTGGCGCAATTGTCGAACGGATGAGCTTCAAAGCTTACTTCTGGTTTGTGATAGCGTGGTCTACCTTAATTTATTCTCCCCTCGCTCACATGGTTTGGGGTAAAGGTTATCTGGGTGCCACCCTTGGTGCTTTAGATTTTGCAGGTGGTACTGTAGTTCACATCAGTTCTGGTGTTTCGGCTGTCGTTGCAGCCTGGATGATCGGCCCTCGTAGAACCTATCCCAATCAACCAGCGGCACCGCACAATGTGCCGTATGTCTTATTGGGAATTGGACTACTGTTTTTCGGCTGGTTTGGGTTCAATGGTGGTAGTGCTTTAGGTGCAAATGGTTTAGCTGTTGTCGCATTCGTTGCGACTGCTGTTGCTAGCTGTGCTGGCGGCTTAATGTGGATGATTCTAGAGTGGGTATTGCGGACTAAACCTACTGCGGTAGGGATTGCGAGTGGTTTCCTCGCTGGCTTAGTTGGTATTACACCTGCGGCTGGTTTTGTTACCCCATTGAGTGCAATTTTGATTGGTTTGATTACCTCTACTTGTTGCTTCTTTGCTGTCAGCCTTAGAGCCAAATTACAGTTTGATGATTCGCTCGACACATTCCCCGTTCACGGTATCGGTGGTACTGTCGGCGGTTTGTTGACTGGTATCTTCGCAACTAAAGCTGTCAATGCGGCTGGTGCTGATGGTTTACTGGTTAGTGGCAGTCCTGAGTTGCTAGGCAAGCAAATTGTTGCGACGATTGTCACTTATGTAATTGCTGCGGCTGGTACATTTATCATCATCAAAGTTCTGGGCTTGGTGATGGAGCTACGGGTCAAACCTGAAACTGAATATCAAGGCTTAGATATCAATGAGCATGGTGAAGAAGGCTACGGCGAAGAATTTGCTGCTGGCTTGAGTTTAACTGAGAGAGAAAGCTAAATTAGGCTTTAGGCTTTAGGTTTTAGGCTTTAGGTAAATATTTCAGAATAAAGAGTCGTAGGTCAATCGAGACCTACGACTCTTTTCTGTATTAAAAAATTAGTCCTGGATGGTGGGCATTGTCTACCATCTATATTTCAGCATTAATTAAGAGAATTAAAGTAGATATAAGAGGATGAATAATAGCACCCAAATTACATCGACAAAATGCCAATAAATTTCAGCAGCTTCAACACCGAAATGATTGTTAGTACGGTAATGTTCTGGTTTCATCGATCGCCATAACACTGATAAAATCAAGAGTACGCCAACAGTAACGTGCAGTCCATGAAATCCAGTCAATACATAGAAAGTACTCGCAAACAAATTAGTCCGCAATCCAAATTCTAAATGACTGTATTCATACAATTGTCCGCCGAGGAAAATAATTCCCATCAAAGCAGTCAATCCAAACCACAATTGCAGCCCTTTGACATCATTCTTCTTAATCGCGGTGTCCGCCTGATGGATGACTAAGCTACTCGAAAGCAGAATCACGGTGTTTAACCCTGGAAGCATCAATTCAAGCTTTGGTGTGCCTGCTGGGGGCCATTCCGGTGCCATCGATCGAAAAGCTAAGTAAGCAATAAACAAGCCAAGGAAAATCATCCCCTCAGCCACGAGAAACACGATTAGCCCAAATATCCGAAAGTCAGGATGCGCCTCATGATGGCTACCGTGAGTATCACTTTCAATATTAATCTGCGTCTTGTCAGAAATAGATCCTTGCATATAATTTGGGAGCTAGAGTGTAAAATCCCCTCCAAGGAGAGGTGCCCGTAGGGTGGGGTGGGTAGATCTCCGCAGCCCATCAAACAATGTGCGGAGTATCATAGGGTTTGTTAGCGACAGCACCGCCGGAATCATAATGGTGCGATACTAACAACTAGACACTAGTCGTAAAAACCTTCGGAGGCTCTTGAACTTCCTCAGTATCACCATAATCATAAGGTCCTGTAGTCAACACAGGTAAAACCTCAAAATTCTCGATTTCTGGTGGTGAAGTTGTCTGCCAATCTAGAGTTAGTGCGTTCCAAGGATTATTCCCTGCTTTCTCACCTTTGTAAGCACAGTAAATCGCATTGACTAGAAATGGTACTGTCGAAATTGCTAGCACGTAACTTCCATAAGTACAAACTTGATTTAAACCCTGGAATTCTGGTGCATACATCGCAATCCGACGAGGCATTCCCTGTAAACCAAGGACGTGCATCGGGAGGAAAGTAACGTTAAAACCAACGTAAGTTAAAACGAAGTGGATTTTACCCCAAGTATCATTAATATGTCGCCCAGTAACCTTGGGGAACCAATGATAGATGCCCGTGTAGATCCCAAATACGCTCCCGCCAAACAGCACATAATGCAAGTGGGCGACGACAAAGTAGGTATCGTGAACATGGATATCAAACGGTACTGCCGCTAACATCACTCCAGTAATTCCACCGATAACGAAGGTAGAGATAAAACCCATCGCAAATAGCATCGGACTATTGAGATTTATTTTTCCACCCCACATCGTCGCCAGCCAACCGAAGATTTTAATCCCCGTCGGTACCGCAATTACCATCGTGGTAATCATAAAGAACATCCGCAACCAAGCAGGTGTTCCGCTAGTAAACATATGGTGTGCCCAGACGATTAAGCCCAAGAAACTAATTACCATACTAGAATACGCGATCGCACCGTAACCGAAAATTGGTTTGCGACAATGGACGGGGATTACTTCGGAAATTACCCCAAAGAAGGGCAAGACCATAATATATACGGCAGGGTGAGAATAGAACCAGAACATATGCTGGTAAACCACTGGTTCGCCACCACCAGCAGGGTTGAAAAATGCTGTGCCAGCGATGAGATCGAAGGAGAGTAAAATTAGTGCCCCAGCCAGAACTGGAGTTGCAATTAACATCAACAACGAAGTTGCCAACATTGCCCAACAAAATAGGGGCATCTGCATCATTGACATACTGGGAATCCGCATCTTCAGAATCGTGGTGAAGAAATTAATCCCCCCTAAAATCGACGAAGTTCCCAATAATAAGAGACTCATAATCCAGATGCCTTCACCTACTTTGCCTGTGAGCAAACTCAATGGTGGATAAGAAGTCCAGCCAGCTTGAGCTGGGCCTAAAAAGAAACTGGCAATCAGCAATAATCCAGTCGGTGGAATAATCCAAAATGCCACAGCATTCAGCCGAGGAAATGCCATATCTCGCGCCCCAATCATTAAGGGGAGAAGATAGTTTGCAAAGGCTCCCGTTCCGGCAGGTACGATCCACAAAAAGATCATAATTGTGCCGTGCATAGTGAACATACTATTATAAGTAGTAGGATCAACGAAATCAGCGTCGGGAGTAGCTAGTTCTGTCCGAATTCCTTCGGCTAATAAACCACCAATAATATAGAAGATAAATCCAGTCACAAAGTACTGAATTCCAATTACTTTATGATCGGTACTAAATGTAAAATAATCTTTCCATGTGCGATGATGGACAACATCATCTGCTGAGACTGTTGGGGTCGGAATTGTTAATTCTGCTGTCATAATTTATGAATTATTTAATTGCGGAGGCGATCGACATGCCCATATCATGATTCTTATGCAGGTGTTGAACCATCTCTGGTTTCACACCCATTTCCTTCGCATAGGGAGCCAAATAGCTACCCGTCGAAAGATTCGCTGGATTCATCGCAATCGTCTGTTTGACTACTTCAGCTTGGGCTTGAGTAGACTGTTGCTGACTGGCAATCCAAGTATCGTATTCTTCAGGAGTATGCACGATCATTCGCGTTACCATCGAACCATGATAACCGCCACAGAGTTCGGCGCAACGTAGGGGATAATTACCGACTTTATTGGTGGTGAAGCGGAGTTGAGTCGGAGTACCTGGAATTACGTCCTGCTTGAGCCGCAATTCGGGAATCCAGACGGCGTGAATCACATCTTGAGCGTTCATATTCAGTTGAACTTCTTTGCCAACTGGAACATGTAGTTCGCCAGAAGTAATATTCGTATCAGGATAGGTAAAAATCCAGGCGTATTGTAGCCCCAAGACGTTGACATTAACAGCCGCAGTTTTACCTTCATTGGCTGGGGAAGCACCGATACCCAATGCCATCATCGGACTGCCTTTAATATCGCCATCTAGAGTAGCCGCCATCGCACTGCCTTTACCTGCGGGCATACCGTGCATCGCGTGCATGTCATTGGCGGTGGAGGGATCGAAACCACCCATTTCATTATAGATTTCAAAACTGTAGATCGAAATCCACAGCACGATCGCGGCAGGAATCGCCGTCCATAATATTTCTAATGGTACATTACCTTCGATCGCGGCACCATCGCCGAGTTCTCCAGGTTTCCGGCGAAATCTAATCGCCGAAATTACTAATACACCTTGAACTAGTAAAAATAGTCCCACAGAAATGGTCATCATGGTATTGAATAAACCATCGATGTGTGCCGCTTCCTCTGAGGCTGCAACGGGCATGAGTCCGTGATTTTGTCCATACCAGAGACTAACCAAAGTTAATCCTATGCCCAGCAGGAGGGTGATAATTGAGCTAGGAATATTCATTCGAGGTTAAAAATTTAGCTAGATAGTTAGGATAATAGCGATATAGAAGAGGGCGATAGTTTAGGTTAACTATCTTTACTAAGGTACCGTAGGCAATTAGAGCGATCGGCACTTCTTCGCATTTCTTCAGCTTTTCTTCGGGATTGCTGGAGTCAAAATTGTGAAACTAGTGTGAAATTGCCCTAACTTTAGATTTTTAATATTTTCTTTGGGATCTCGATCAATTTTAGATAGAATCCATTCAGGGCATAGCTTAAAGCTGTTAGATAGTAGCACAGACTCGATCGAACCCTCGCTTAACTCGCTAACATCCACTAGGTATTAATGCTAGTTTGGGAATGATTGACTGAGGTAGCGTAGCTAAAAAACACGATTAGACAAACCAACGCTAAAATCGCATAACTATGTCAGATTCTGCATTTATCCCTGAATATCCGGCTAGCGAACATAAATCGCCACAAGACACAGGAAGTATTATTATTCAAGCTCGGATCCGTCAGTCGATCTGGAAAATTGCCTTTGCTACACTGCTACTAATGGCGGTAGGTAGTGCTACCAGGGTGATGAACGCTGGTTTAGCTTGCCCCGATTGGCCGCTGTGCTATGGACAATTGGTACCCACTCAGCAGATGAATCTTCAGGTATTTTTAGAATGGTTTCATCGTCTGGATGCAGCCTTAATTGGGTTGAGTACTTTGCTCTTGGCTGGCTCCTCTTGGTGGTTCCGCCAACAGCTTCCCCATTGGCTTCCTTGGGCAACTACCTTCGCGCTGAGTCTAATTTTGGTGCAAGGAGCCTTAGGCGCATTCACCGTCACCGAATTACTCCGCTTTGACATCGTTACTGCCCACTTAGGCACAGCCTTACTATTTTTTATTACATTACTCTCGATCGGTACCTGCTTACTCCCCCTATCCCCTTTAAAAAACACATGCGGGAATGGTGTTACCCCCCCAACCCCCCCTTGTAAAGGGGGGGCTTTTACCCCATCCCCTTTACAAAGGGAGGGCTGGGGTGGGGTAAAAATCTCCGCATTCTCTAATCTCCCCACACCCATCCGCCCCCTCATCGCCGCAATTCTCGTCTACATCCAAAGCATCCTCGGCGGATTAGTCGGCTCTAGATGGGCACTACATCAGTGTTTTGGCAACTCCGAACTCTGTACGGTAATGAATAGTCATATTATTGGTGTCGTTCCAGCTACACTGAGTTGTGTCGCGGTTATTGTTACAATCTGGCGTGATCAAAGTTCATCTAAATATTGTCGTAATTTGGCTACTATTATTGGTGGATTATTAGCTAGCCAAATCCTACTAGGTACTGCTACTTTTAGACTGCATCTTCAAGTAGAAACCCTGACAGTCGCCCATCAATCGATCGGTGCAATGTTGCTCGGTGCATTAGTTATCCTGACTGCGTTGTGCTGGCGACAGAATAATTTAAAATTCACTAATCAATCTTAAATAAACTTTTGCCTCTAAATCTCTATATTTAAACGCATCCCATTTCCTAATATATGCAAGAAATACTCAATCAATCGAGCGAATCCAAACACCAAAGTTTCCTAGAAGTTATCCAGAGTTATTATCAACTCACCAAACCTAGAATCATCCCCTTACTATTAATTACTACTGCCGCCGCAATGTGGATGGCATCCGATGGAGCAACAGATCCAGTCTTATTTCTAGCTACAGTCATCGGCGGTATGTTAGCCGCAGCTTCCGCCCAAGCAATGAATTGTATTTATGATCGAGACATCGATTATACGATGGAGCGTACCCGCAGTCGGCCGATTCCTTCAGGTAGAGTTAAACCCCTCCATGCTGGAATTTTTGCCGTAGTCTTAGCGGGGTTATCTTTCACTATTTTGGCAGTTTTTACCAATCTCTTGACTGCCTTATTAGCAATGGCAGGAATTGGATTTTACATGTGGATTTATACTCATCTACTCAAACGCCATACACCTCAAAATATCGTCATTGGTGGAGCGGCTGGAGCCATTCCCGCGCTCGTTGGTTGTGCCGCTGTGAGCAATAGTTTAAGTATCGAAGCTTGGGTATTATTTGCGATCGTCTTTCTCTGGACACCACCCCATTTTTGGGCATTGGCATTAATGATTAAAGATGACTATGCCAAGGTGGGAATTCCGATGTTGCCTGTAGTCGCTGGCGAAGTAGCTACCGTTAAGCAAATTTGGATTTATACATTATTACTCATCCCATCAACACTGCTACTAGTTTATCCATTGGGTGTCGCTGGAGCTGTTTACGGAGTCTCCGCCGTTGGTTTAGGTGGTATCTTTGTCTACGAAGCTTGGAAATTATTGCAAGCTCCAACTGACAAAAGTGTTGCTAAATCGCTGTTCAAGTATTCGATCTTATATATGATGCTGCTATGTACGGCGATCGTTGTGGATAGCTTACCGCAAACACATGACGCGATCGCCCTATTATTAAGTAAAGTAAGTAGCTAAGTTTAACTAGACACTCAAGACTATCCCTCGCGAGTGGAGATCGATCAGGGGTAGTTTTAGTCGATCTTAATGCTATAAATATTTATACAGCGATACCTCCATCAATCCAGCTACCCTTGAGAATTTACTTCTACAAAGTTGATGCACCTTATGGTTGCTTTTCCAACTTTTCGCCCCACTCAATTGAGCTGGCTGGCAAAAAGTGGGCAACTGTCGAACACTATTATCAGGCGCACAAGTTTGAGGGTACAAAGTTCGAGTATTTGATGTTGCAAATTCAAGCAGCACCAACGCCAGAACTAGCGGCAAAAATTGGACGAAACCCCAAACATCAACCTCACCCCGACTGGGATTTATGTAAATGCCAGATCATGTATCATGCTGTCTGGCAAAAATTTAGTACTCACTTAGACATCCAACAGATTTTACTGGATACATTGGATGCAGAAATTATTGAGGATTCGCCTATAGATTACTTCTGGGGCTGTGGGATCGATCGAACTGGTACAAATCATCTCGGACGTATTTTAATGCAGATTAGGGGAGATTTCCAGGGTCGTCGTCAGATGTAAATAGTCAGATTAATTGGTTGATGAAAACCCCAGAAACTACCTGTATCTAAGGTAGTTTCTGGGGGGGAATGAGTCTCTGGCTGTGGAGTTTAAAACCGTAGCCAAAGTAATAAGAATTGGTTTTACTCTACTTCACACCACAGGTGCGGTATTTGATGTGATATTTCAAACCTCGGTGAGCTAAATCAAAGGAGTCTACTGTAGCCATTCCTTTTCCCTTAGCAGCCATCGAAGCATTTACCCGCATATTTACCTCGTCACCACAAGCCGACCAAACATTAGCTACAGTTGCCAATGAATCTCGGACATTATAGTTATTTTCGCCTTTTAACTGCCGCTCAAAAACGGGGCCTTTTTGACCAGCAAAGAAGTACTCAGCACGTAATTTAGCGGTAGTAGCAGGAGCGACATATCCTCGGTAATCAGCATCATATAGTGAAATTTGAAAGCCTTGAGGTACTCTGACCGGAATACTCAAATTACAGCTTTTGCGGCTTTCTGTTGGGCTATTTCCTTGAGCGATAAATTTATCAAATAAGATGGTTAGCTCTTGTCCATCAGGGCTAACACCAACACTAGCAGAATCAGCGGGGCAACCGTTCCCACCATATTTAGCTCCGAGAATCTCCACTTTTTCTGCCGCAAAAGCAGGGCTAATAGCGGTCATTAATACAGATCCAATCAGTAAGGTATTTACGAGTTTTTTTACAGTTTTCATACTTGTAGCCTAAGAGTAAATAGTGAATAGTGATTTACTTTGTACTAACTTCTACGATTGGTTAGTTAGTTTTATGCAGTTCCATTTCTCCCTTCCTCAAAGATGGCATCAATATGCCAATCTGGATAAATTTCACGCTGAATATATAGCGTTTTTTTCGTTGAGTGAAGTTTGTTATGTGTTCGTTATCAGTGACTACAGATAGCTTTAGCAATTTTCCAGAAATGTTACTTATTTTTTTTAGTGTGATCGTGAAAGAGCTGTAAATGCCGCTGGAGAGCTTGTACAATATCAACAATGTTCAGATACTTATCAATTGGGTAGTGTCTAACCTACAGCCTGAATTTTTGCTTGCTCGGCATTTAACAATTAATTGGGATTCGTAGGAGCGATTTTATAAATCTACCCCTACAGATTTACTGAATTATCGAAACAACTTAATCATTCATAACCGTGTCGAACTGTTCAGAATTTTTCAGACACCCGATCGAATCTCTTTTTGCCATGCCTGATAAACTAGTAACTAATCACTGAAGATCGATCGAGTAAGATGGGAAACACCTTTGGGCATTTATTTAGAATTACAACCTATGGCGAATCGCATGGGGGTGGGGTAGGTGTGATCATTGATGGTTGTCCACCACTGGTGGCGATTAGTGAGGCAGAAATTCAGTTTGAACTCGATCGTCGTCGTCCGGGACAGAGTAAAATTACGACACCCCGCAAAGAAACTGATACTTGCGAAATTCTGTCTGGGGTGTTTGAAGGCAAGACTACAGGTACGCCGATTAGTATCTTGGTGAGAAATCAGGATGCCCGTTCTCAAGATTATGATGAGATGGTCAAAACTTATCGTCCTTCACATGCTGATGCGACTTATGATGCCAAATATGGGATTCGGAATTGGCAAGGTGGCGGCAGATCTTCGGCGCGGGAAACGATTGGTAGAGTAGCGGCTGGGGCGATTGCTAAAAAGGTGCTCCAGATTTTCAATAACGTCGAAGTTATCGGCTATGTCAAGCGAATTCAGGATATCGAAGCGACTGTCGATAGTAATACGGTTACTCTGGCACAGGTAGAGAGTAATATCGTGCGGTGTCCAGATCTCACATGTGCAGATCGGATGATTGATCGCATCGAAGCGATCGGTAGAGAAGGTGATTCGATCGGCGGCGTGGTAGAATGCGTGGTGCGGAATGTACCGAAAGGTTTAGGTGTTCCAGTATTCGACAGGTTGGAAGCAGATATTGCTAAAGGTGTGATGTCACTCCCTGCAACTAAAGGGTTTGAAATCGGTTCGGGTTTTGCAGGTACGCTGCTGACAGGGAGCGAGCATAATGATGAATTTTACACCGACGAGAATGGATCAATTCGGACGCGCACCAATCGCTCTGGCGGTACTCAGGGGGGTATTTCCAATGGTGAAAATATTATTATCAGAGTAGCCTTTAAGCCCACGGCGACGATTCGCAAGGAACAAAAGACTGTCACCCAAGCAGGAGCGGAAACAACTCTGGCGGCTAAAGGTAGACACGATCCTTGTGTTTTACCTCGTGCGGTACCGATGGTAGAAGCGATGGTGGCGTTGGTATTGTGCGATCATTTATTACGGCATTACGGACAGTGCAAGGTGTTGTAAGCTTGTTTGAGTTGTTGCGTAGTTCTTTACCCCACCCCAGCCCTCCCCTTGCAAAGGGGAGGGTGCAAGAGCAAGCTTTGATAAAGGGGTTGGGGGTAAACCAACCCAAACAGAAGTCAGGATCGAGAATGAACACTTTAGGATTCAAAATTTTAGCTTGTGTCGGATCGATCGCGATTTGGTGGTGCGGCTGTCAGAGCGCGATTTCAGGGGGCTTGAGCGATCGAATCGCTCGATACCCTGATTGGGATACTCAAGCACAAATCACACAGCATCAAGGCGAATTGACCTATCCTGAGTGGTTTCGGGGACGCTGGATTGCAACCAGTACTCTACTCGAACAAATCGCACCTTTAGCACCGGGAGTAGTTACACCTGGATTTGAGAGCAATCGGCAATATATCAATAAACCGATCGAGTTTACCGTCCAATTTGTGCCGAAAGATCCTCATAAAATCACCAAAGTTTCTCCGCTCAATTTCTCAAAATTGAAGTCGAGTTTACCCAAATCTCAAATTGTCGCAGATCGAGCATTTAATGGTTTCAACATTGCCACGGCTTATCTCGGCGAATCTAATGTTAAATCAGTCAAAATAGATCCTCAAAATTCAACTAAACAGATTACCCAACTCACTCAAGATCGAGAGTTAGAAGCTTTTGTAACCGGATTTGATCGAGAAATACCCAATGTTAATAGTTTTATTTCCACCGAACTGTCCCAACAAATATTTAGGACTAGCTCGACTATTTATCTAAACACTGTCGAAACCACAACGAGCTATCAACTTTCAACTACTCTCGCACCAACAATTACCGCTACCCAAATTTCAGCAGTTTATCTCTCACCCCAAGATCCCGATTATTTTCGCACACTCGGTCGAGCCGTGGCTGTATACAAATATAAATTAGATTTAGTTCCAACTCTCATCAGTGTAAAATAACACCCAATTACTTATTAGTAGCAGTACGATCGTGTTTGATTTAGTCAAGTGGGGCATTCTGATTAAAGTTTTGCCGTGGACGGGATTATTTTGTATTGTCAAGTTGGGAATGCACTGGTTAGATTGGGAACCGTGGGCATTTGACGCACTGACGGGTGCTTTGTTTAGTGCTGCTACATTTGTGATTGCCTTGATTTTGAGTGGCACATTGAGTGATTATCGTGCCTGTGAGGGAATGCCATTACAAATTGCCAATTCATTAGAAACTATTAATGATACCAATCAAACTATTGCGGCGATGTACCCAAATTATCATCCTCAACTGCTTCAACAAGCTCTTGTTGATGTGAGTCGATCGATCTTAGACTGGCTTAAAGATGGTCAAGAATTTACTAGAGTTGATGACTCGATCGATCGACTCAATCCGCTTCTTGCTAAAATTTTAGTGCTAGATAGCTGTAGCGGGTTTGTCAATTATATTCAGTCTGAACAGGCTAAGATTCGATCGTTAACTCGACAAATGCGTGGTAATCGCGATACCGAATTTTTGGGAGCCGCTTATGTACTGCTGTGGCTATTTTTAGGTGGTTCGATTTTTGCTTTATTGTTAATAGATGCCGAACGGTTCAGTGAGAATTTGACTGTCTCAACTTTTATGTTTACTCTATTTGTTTATTTACTATTCTTGATCGAAGATTTAGACAATCCCTTTCAATACGATGGTAAATCTAGCGTGGATGTTGGGTTGTCTGCATTAGAAAGCATTGAAACGAAGCTAAAATCATAACCTAGTCCAATCCCAACTCCATACTGTTTGCCGGAGCCTTGCGCTAAACTAGGAAGTTATACGGTATCTCTAGATCTCGCTCGCACATCCCCCCAAATCCTCAGACTCAATTATGACCAATGTTCCTGTTTCGCGAATTCGTAACTTTTCGATCATTGCTCACATCGATCATGGTAAATCTACTCTTGCCGATCGATTGTTGCAGGATACGGGTACAGTCAGCAATCGAGAAATGAAGGAGCAGTTTCTCGATAATATGGATTTGGAACGAGAGCGGGGAATTACAATCAAGCTTCAGGCGGCGCGGATGAATTATACTGCCCTGGATGGTCAAGAGTATGTCCTGAATCTGATCGATACGCCTGGACATGTAGACTTCTCTTATGAGGTGTCTAGAAGCCTATTAGCTTGTGAGGGAGCTTTATTAGTAGTGGATGCTTCTCAAGGGGTGGAGGCGCAGACTTTGGCAAATGTGTATCTGGCATTGGAGAGTAATTTAGAGATTATTCCGGTGTTAAATAAGATCGATTTACCTGGAGCGGAGCCGGAGCGAATCCGCGCTGAGATTGAGGAGATTATTGGTTTAGATTGCAGTGGGGCGATTTTAACTTCGGCGAAACAAGGGATTGGGATTAAGGAGATCTTGGAATCGGTGGTGTTATTGGTTCCGCCACCTAGAGATACGATTAATGAGCCGTTACGCGCTTTGATTTTTGACAGTTATTACGACAGTTATCGCGGCGTGATTGTGTACTTCCGTGTCATGGATGGGAGTGTCAAACGAGGTGATAAAGTCCACTTGATGGCAAGTGGGAAAGAATATGTCATTGACGAACTCGGTATTCTTTCACCTACTCAGGTACAAGTAGACGAGCTGCACGCGGGGGAAGTAGGTTACTTCGCTGCGTCGATTAAAGCGGTGGGGGATGCGCGGGTAGGGGATACAATTACCCTCGTCAGTAATCAGGCGACTGAAGCTCTTCCTGGTTATGCGGAAGCTAAACCGATGGTATTTTGTGGACTATTTCCGACGGATGCGGATCAATATCCAGAGTTGCGAGATGCACTGGATAAATTGCGCTTAAATGATGCGGCGTTAAATTATGAGCCAGAAACATCCAGCGCGATGGGGTTTGGTTTCCGGTGTGGATTCTTAGGATTGTTGCACATGGAAATCGTCCAAGAGCGATTGGAGCGGGAATATAATTTAGACTTAATTACGACTGCGCCTTCGGTAGTTTATCGCGTAACTGATAATCACGGGGTGGAAAGTTATATCGATAATCCGAGTACGCTTCCCGATCCCAATCATCGTCAAAAGATTGAGGAACCTTACGTTAAATTGGAGATGATTACGCCTGAAGAATATGTCGGAACATTGATGGAACTGTGCCAAAACAGGCGTGGTGAATTCAAGGATATGAAATATTTAACCAAAGGGCGGACTACAGTAATTTATGAGATGCCCTTAGCCGAAGTTGTAACTGATTTCTTCGATCGAATGAAATCAAATACACGCGGTTATGCGAGTATGGAGTATCAGATGATCGGTTATCGTGAAAATCATCTCGTCAAACTCGATCTAATGATCAATGGCGATCCTGTCGATGCTCTGGCGATGATTGTCCACCGCGATAAGGCGTATAATGTCGGTCGGGCGATGACTGAAAAATTAAAAGAATTAATTCCCCGTCACCAGTTTAAAGTACCAATTCAAGCAGCGATCGGTAGTAAGATTATCGCCAGTGAAAACATCCCCGCACTCCGAAAAGATGTCCTGGCAAAATGTTATGGTGGTGACATTTCGAGAAAGAAGAAACTATTACAAAAGCAAGCTAAAGGTAAGAAACGGATGAAATCTGTTGGAACAGTAGACGTGCCACAGGAAGCATTTATGGCAGTCTTGAAATTAAACAAAGACAGTTGAAATAGTTGAAATAGTTGAAAGTTGAAAGTTGAAAGTTAAATCCCATTACCCATTACCAATATTATTATGGCAATCCGACAAGATACTTTATGGGCAAAATTTCTAGCACCTGTAGTTGAAAAGCTGATCGATCAAAAGTGCATAAATGAACTGCAAAATCGCATTGATTGGCAAGCTGAAATCGATCGATTTCAAACACCAGGATTTGTATATCCTACTTACTATCAAGGTAAAAACTATCATGGGATTGAGGGTGGTTATTTGACACAGGCGGCGGCAATTACTTACGATCAGATTACTTTCTACGTGCTACCTCCCTACGAACCTTGGGTGCGCCAGAGTCTCATCGATGAAATCCGTACTCAACCTCGGAAAATCCTCGATATCGGCTGTGGCACTGGTTCGATGACATTTTTGCTCAAACAAGCCTTTCCTGGTGCTGGAGTGACAGGTTTGGAGTTGTCTCCGTACATGTTGGCAGTCGCCGAAGATCGATCTCGAAGATCTGGTGTCGATATTGAGTGGCGGCATGGTACAGCAGAACTAACTCAGCTTGAGTCGGGAAGTTTCGATCTGATTACGGCGGCACTGCTATTTCATGAGACTCCACCAGCAGTAACTCAAACTATTCTTACTGAGTGTTATCGATTACTAGCACCAGGTGGAAAAATCTTAATCCTCGATGGCAATCAACGCTCACTTCGCAGTTTCGATTTGTTAAATAATGTGTTTGAGGAGCCTTATATTAAGTCATATGCAGCGGGTAATCTCGATGCCTGGGTGGGAAAAGCTGGATTTGACGATGTGCGGACACAAGAGGTATTTGGAATCCACCAAGTTACTAGCGGAGTGAAGAGTTAGGGGAATTTTCTAGCGTTTTGAGCTAATAAAATTGACTTTCAAAACAGCATCTTAACTTTCAACTTTCTTTCTTTTTGTGCTGAACCGTCGGAAAATCCGACGTTGGCGTTGGCTTAGCCTGCCGTAGGCACAGCCTCTCCGACAGGAGTTACGCGCAACACAACTTTCAATTTTGAACTAATTTACAGTGGTTTTAAAAGCAGTTTTATTTGATTTTAATGGTGTAATTATTAAGGATGAATTAATCCATCGGGAGTTGATTGATGAATTATTATTAGCTGAGAACTTACCACCGCAGGGTAAGGAATTTTGGAAGGTATCCGTAGGTCGGAGTGATCAATCCTGCCTACGCGATTTGCTAAAATTGCGAGGGCGATTTGTGAATGATGAATACCTCAATAAATTAATTGCTAAAAAAGCGATCGCGTATCGTCAAAGATTGGAACAATTGGAGATTTTGCCAATCTATCCCGAAGTCTTTCAGTTTGTCAAATTGATGTATGAAAGTGGTTATAAGTTAGCGGTGGTGACTGGGGCAATTCGATCGGAAGTAGAATTGGTATTGCAGCAGAGTGCAATAGATCGTTATTTTGAGACGATCGTGTCTGGAGATGAAATTAGTCAGAGTAAACCAGATCCAGCAGGTTATTTACTTGCTGTCGATCGATTAAATAAATTGCATCCAGATCTAAATTTATTACCATCTGAATGCATCGCAATCGAAGATACTTTTGCTGGGATTCAAGCTGCAAAATCAGCCGGAATTCAAGCTGTGGCGATCGCCAATACTTATCCATTTCACATGCTGCAACGTCAGGCAAATTGGACGATCGATTGTTTTGCCGATCTGGAGTTTGATCGGGTAAATAAATATTTTGAATCTATTGTCTAAATAGGGCTTGCTGAAGATCTCAGCAAGGCATTCACTGCAGGGGTTTTGAGCCTTTTTTTGCGAATCAAGTGCAAGGTTTTGATGCTTAAAGGCTCAAAACCCTTGTACTCGATCGCTTGAATCCCTCGATCGAGCG
>JANYIT010000021.1 GCA_025358725.1 Chamaesiphon sp. GL140_3_metabinner_129_sub | reverse complement strand
TCCATCAGAATCCTGATGTCTCAAATATAAGGAAGTATACTAAACCGTGTCTATCGGTATTCTCGGCACCAAACTCGGCATGACCCAAATTTTCGACAAAGAGACAGGGAGAGCAATTCCTGTCACCGTCGTTCAAGCAGGCCCATGCACCATTACCCAAATCAAAACTAAAGCGACCGATGGATACAACTCCATCCAGATAGGTTTTGATGAAGTCAAAGAAAAAGCACTAAACAGACCAGAACTCGGACACCTCAAAAAATCTGAGGCTCCACCACTGCGTCACCTCCAAGAATTTCGGGTAGATAGCACTGACGAGTGGACACTCGGACAAGAAATCAAACCAGATCTTTTCACTGTCGGTCAAATTATCGACGTTACAGGTAACAGTATTGGTAAAGGTTTCGCTGGTTGGCAGAAACGTTGGAACTTTGCTCGTGGACCAATGACTCACGGTTCCAAAAATCACCGCGAACCTGGTTCGACTGGTGCTGGTACCACTCCTGGTCGTGTCTACCCTGGTAAGAAAATGGCAGGACGACTAGGTGGCAAACGGATCACGATCAAGAAATTGACAGTAGTTCAGATTGATGTCGATCGTAACCTCCTCTTGATTGAAGGTTCCGTTCCTGGCAAACCTGGCGCACTACTGCGGATCGTCCCAGAAGTAACCGTCGGTAAGTAATCACAGTAAGTAGAAGCGAAATAGATAGTTATGGCTAATTGCGTCATCCGCAACTGGAAGGCGAGGAAGCTGGCTCTGCCACCCTCGAATTGGCTGTTGCAAGAGAAGAAAATGCTTCTCACATCGTTCACCGTGCCCTAATTCGGCAGACAAACAACGCTCGTCAAGGTACAGCCTGTGCCAAGACTCGCGCCGAAGTACGTGGTGGTGGACGGAAACCCTGGAAACAAAAAGGTACTGGACGCGCTCGTGCGGGTTCGATTCGTTCTCCGCTCTGGCGTGGGGGTGGTGTGATTTTTGGACCAAAACCCAAAGATTACAACATGAAAATGAACCGTAAAGAGCGGAGACTCGCTCTACGGACAGCATTGATGAGTCGGATTGCAGACATCATCGTAGTTGCTGACTTTGCGACTGATGTAGCTCAACCAAAAACCAAAGAGTTCGTCCAAGCGATGACTCGTTGGGGTGTACAAGCTGACAGCAAAGTACTGATCATCGTTTCGGAAGTAGAAGACAATACTTTATTGTCAGTTCGGAACATTGCCAAAGTTAAAATGATTTCTGCGTCAGGACTCAACGTATTCGATCTCCTCAATGCGGATCAGATTGTTGCTACGGCTGAAGCAATCGCCAAAATACAGGAGGTTTACAATGACGATTAGAGTTGAAGACCGTGACTTACCAGATTTAATTCGGAATGTCATCGTTACTGAAAAAGCAACGACCATGATGGAGCAAAACAAATACGTCTTCGACGTAGTTCGTCAAGCCACCAAGCCTCAAATCAAGGCTGCGATCGAATCCTTATTTAATGTCAAAGTTAAAGGGGTAGATACTCAGAATCTTCCTCGCAAGACTCGCCGCGTTGGTAAATTTGCAGGTGCCAAGCCAAGCTACAAACGTGCTGTTGTCACCGTCGCCGCAGGTCAAGAGATTATCCTCTTCCCTGAAGTGTAGTAACCAGAGATTGTCAATCGGCTAAGGGTTAGATAGCACATCGTTTCTAACCCCTATCCCCTATCCCCTATCCCCTTTCACTACTCATGGGTACCCGTTCTTATCGGCCGTATACGCCCAGCTCTCGCGAAACCGTAATTTCAGACTTTGCTGAAATCACCGCGAGTAAGCCGGAAAAATCTCTACTCGTTTACAAACACCGCGCTAAAGGGCGTAATAACCGTGGTGTCATTACCAGTCGTAGACGTGGTGGTGGTCACAAACGTCTCTACCGGATTATTGATTTCCGTCGTCAAGACAAAATCAACATCCCAGCAAAAGTAGCTACAGTCGAGTACGATCCTAACCGGAATGCACGGATTGCGTTACTTTTTTACAGAGATGGCGAAAAACGTTACATTCTCCATCCAGTTGGATTGGAAGTCGGAACTGAAATCATCACTGGGCCAGAGTCCCCGTTTGAAATTGGTAACGCTCTACCACTAATCAACATTCCCTTGGGTACGACTGTTCACAGTATCGAACTCACAGCAGGCAAAGGTGCTCAAATCGCTCGTTCTGCGGGTGCTGCGGCTCAACTAGTAGCAAAAGATGGTGACTATGTTACCCTCAAAATGCCATCTGGTGAAGTCCGGATGGTGCGGAAAGAATGTTACGCAACCATCGGTCAAGTCGGCAACACTGAAGCCCGCAACACCAACGCTGGTAAAGCCGGACGTAACCGTTGGAAAGGTCGTCGTCCTAAAGTCCGTGGTAGTGTTATGAACCCTTGCGATCACCCTCATGGTGGTGGTGAAGGGCGCGCGCCAATCGGTCGCAGCGGCCCTGTTACGCCTTGGGGTAAACCTACTCTGGGCTACAAAACTCGTAAGAAGAAGAAGGCTAGCAGCGAAC
>JANYIT010000281.1 GCA_025358725.1 Chamaesiphon sp. GL140_3_metabinner_129_sub | reverse complement strand
TCGGATTTGACACTACCATCTGGATTCAAAGGCTGGATATTACCCGCTGCATCGAGTCCGTAACTACCAAAGTTAATCCCCACCCCAGTCCCACCATTTATTCCTGCTGCTACTTGTCCGATTTGTGCTGGCGTGGGTTGCTGACCGGATAGTAGGCTTTGAGCGATCGGGACGTATTTTAATGCAGTTGTTAAAGCTGAGGCAATATTCGGATCTAGTCCTGGAAAGGCAGCAACGATGCCACTAAAGACAGTAGATAGATTGCCACCGCTCGATAAGATCGATTGAATACCTTGAGGATTGAAAGTTGGACTGGTAGGATTGGTGGGATTGGTAGGAGTTGAATCGCCTGGAGCGATGGAAGGTGGAAGTGGGTTGGCTGTTCCACCAAGAGTTGCTGCCTCAGATCCCAGTGGGAGTAAGCCCATCAGAAAGCTGGACAAGAACGCGATCGTCAGTAACAAGGGATATTTTTTCATAATCTTCCTCTCAATTAGAAATAAGGGTAAGTTCGTCGATCCGACCGTTGGTGGCTGCGGCGCGAGCTTTACGCTCTTGCTGCTCATCGATATTATTAGCTGTCAGAGCCACCAACGAGGGCGGGAGGTAGATCCGCGCAGCAGTAAACCGATCGTCTATTTTGAGCAACCACTGGCTAGAGCAAGTGGCTTTATCCGGCTCAAAATCTTTTCTGGCATTGTTTAATGCCAATGCTTCGGGGACTCCCAACAAGTCGGGATTGCAATACTCGGATAAACTGTCGCCAATTCTGCCAATCAGGTGATAAGAAAGTGCGTCCTTGATTTTTTTCCCACCCGCGCTGTTATAAACGCTACTTGGCTCTTGTGCGGCAATCATCAAGCGCATTCCCGCTTTGAGTCCGTTGGCTGCGACCCGCCCGACGCAGAGCGAGAGCGGATCGAGATCGAAGGTAATTGAGGCTTCGTCGATAAATAACAACGAACCTTTCCCACTGGCAGCGGCAATCGCTCGCCGCATTGCCGCTGCATACATAATCGTGCCGAATACCGCAGCATCATCGTTGTTGCTGACTCCCCGCATGGCGATCGTCATTAACGGACTATCGAGTCTGACGGTACTGGGAGAGTTGATACTTTTGCCGTAGGAGCCATCGATCCAGCGTTGTAATTGCAATTGGATCGTGCCGAGGGTCTGGATATCATCGGTGGTTGCCGCTGGGGGATTTATCCGCTCGATCGTGCAAAACCGCTTGAAGTCAGACAGGATCGGATAATCCTGCCAAGCTATAGAGCCAATCCCCCCGTTTATCGCTCGTTCGTAACGAATTAAAATTCGCTCGTCTTTGAAGAAGATTTTCAGCGCGGTTGTCAGCATCGAAATGACTTTGCTGCTACTCACGCCCTTGAGTTCGCCTTTCCAACCTAAGACCATTGAAGTCAGAATTTGAAGGATAAACTCTTCATTCTGTCTTTTCATGTCCTCGCGAGTCTCGGCATCGATATCTTCAGCAATGAGCGGAGTCTCGAAGAAGTTAATCGAGTCATTAAAGACATCGATATACGCTCCATTCATGTGTTCGGTAAATGCCTTAAACGAACTCGCTTCCTTTGTTGGCGGTTGGTCTAGAATCGTCACTGGGATACCCAGACTCAATGCTTTGTGAATGTTAAATGCGGCATATAAAGTTTTACCCGATCGAGTCTTTCCCCAAATGGCGGTGTGTCCCATGTGGGTGAAGGGGTCGAAGTAAACGGGCGAACCACCCTTGTTGGCGATAAATTCAATTCCAGATTTGTGGGCGTTAACTGTAGTTACCAATGGAAAGTAAGCAGCCACAATTTCTGGACGTTCGCGATCGCGCCGATCCCGAACATCCACCAACATCGACTTACCGTAAAATGGTAGCGATGATACCCACAGCGAATCAGCGGTATCTACCTCTAGTAACAGAATTGCTGGCGAGCGAAAATGCGAACAGAAGTCACGAGCGGCAAAGTGCATCTGCTCTAAAGTTTCCCTGTAAACAAACATACACAGTGAAAATTCAACACTGGTATCGCCACCGATTAACATCCGCTCTGTTTCCAGGGCTTCTTTTAGCTCTTCATCCGCCAAAACATCAACAACTTGTCCTTTTTCCTCTGTTTCTTTCTTGCGGTAGTGATTCTGGCGGATGAGTTGCTGGTTGTTATAGCGAACGCCGAACTCTTCCGGTCTGGAGAGTTCTAACACGATTCGATAATCGTAAGCGGAACCGATCGCCATCAACCCTGATAAATAATGTAGTTGAACTTGTTGGTAAGACTCATTACCCGCTTCTTCAAATACTTTAGGTTGGAGTTTGAGGAGCAGACTGCCGACGTAGCGACGATCGACTTTGATGTGGTCGCGATTGGAAGAGGGCACCGCCGAGGGATAGCGCATCATCACGGTGGTTGGATGCAGATCGGTACGTTTTGTCTCGCCGATCGTCCCTTTTTGGAGATTGAATTCGATTAGCTGTGGTGCTGGCTCTAGTTTGAGTCCTTCTACCCGATCGTTAAACCGATTGAGTTCCTGCCAGCAATGTTGCCAGACATCTTCACCCGTCAGGGGAGTGGCTTTGAGTTGAAGTTTATCTCTAAATAAATTCGACCACTCAAAAAAGCCTTGCTCGTGAGCATTGAGGAGAATCGCATCGATCGTTTGTTGGCGAACTTCCTCGATCGAACCTGATAGTCTCTGATACCACAGGACACCGAATTTAATAACTTTCTCAATGAGTTTTTGTTCTCTAGCTCCTAAGTTAGGGGTAAAAGTGCCCATCAAAAATAACTTGTGAGGGCGACGTTGACCACTAGTGTCGAGATTCTGTAAAATTACCATTTCCTCAGCGATTAGTTGCTGAGATTGAGGCGATGCTATTTCAAATTGAGCGATTAATTCATTCAGGCGGTCGGTGCGATCTCCGAATGATTGAAATTCAACCCGCAACTTCTCGCCGATCGGTAATTCGTTTCCTAAAGAGGCGATCGAGTTGATAATCGATTTAGCCGCAACTTCGCCAAAATCATCGTGAATGCCTGGACATTCCCAAATAAAGCGCAATTTATATTCTGGAGCGTCTATTCGATCGCTGGTGTTCAGCAATAGGGCACCAACTTGGGTTCCATTTGGCAAGGTATAGTTGATGATACTTTGCAAATGCGTTGAGGTTTCCAGAGGATAGAGCAGTTTCTTTTTTTGGCTCAAACCTTTGTGATTTATTTTTCTTAGTTCTCGCTTTTGGTTTTGCATGGCGATAAATAAACTAAAGGACTCTAACCAACAGATCGGCAATAAAATTTAGGGTCTTTTCTTAGAGTGAAGGTTTATCGATCGCTCTATTAAATCTGGAAGTGGCGAACGATAATTTAAGCATCCTCTGGTATAGTTCTTTGGCTTTCTATTTCTCGCTAGGACATCAGCCATACCATCTTTGAGTGAAAGTATGGCTGTGAAAAATAAAGTCACAAACATAGCTGTAACGATGTTGGCAGGAACTTTCAAATATCCTAGAAATAGACAGAAAACTACGATTAGAGCTAAAACGATTGCGACATCGCGAGGGATACCCATCATCTTCGCTCTGCGTCTTAATGCTCGATTAACCTCGATTCGTGTCTTTCTTTCCATTAATAGATACCGCTTGAATTATGCACCAGTGAAGATGAAAGTGACGATCCGATCTGTCGTAATAACGAGAATTACCAGGACGATGATATTTAACATCGGTTTAACTATCCCAGAAAAGTTTTCGCGATCGTATTCTTGATATCCCAGATAAGCTTGCCAGATACAAATGCCACCGACCATCAGGAGTACAGCCCAGGGAATCAGGTTGACAATGGCAGTAAACAGAGTCGTAAATAGCGGCCCTGCAACTGGGAATCCAGCCATGATCGTGGCAATCTTAGTAGTCGATACGGTTACGAAAGCATCGTAGATTGGCGCGGCATCAGCTTTAGGAGCTAATTTCCATCCCCAAATAATTAGCGAGAAACAGGAAATCAAGGCATATTGAATATATTTCCAAGAAATTTTGTTTCTAGGTTTGGATAGTGAAGTGACGTAGTTCATGATGACACTCTATGTTTTCATTAATATAAGTTTTGACTAGATTCGATCGAGCAATTGTCGATCTAACGATGAACCGCTTATGCACAAATATTTAGATCCAAAGTTTTTCTTAGATCGCCGTCAATCTAAGCTTCAGTTGACAGACAATCCAACGACAATAGCCATATATTGAGTAGAATAGACTTGACTTAATTAGCTAGTCAGGTTAAATATACCCCCTCTTTTATCCGCATGAGATTATAGACGATCTCCAAAAATAATCAAGAGCAAATTGCAAAATAAACAGAAATTTACAATTGACAAAAAAATGGAGTGGTTATTCAGCTATTTAGCTGAATAACCACTCCTCAAGGTGTAAGCATTTACGGTCGATAGCGACGGTTCCCGAACTTGGCGACTATCGATTTAGACTTTTGCCTGTCGCTAATTCTGCTCTGGCTCTTTGACTCACGGATATTTTATTCGTGTTGCGTTCGTCCGATTCGTTGAGAAGGATTTCCACATCACGGTCGGCCAGCTCTGGGTTAGCAGTAACGAGGGTCATGCCTTCGACTCGTGCTTGAGCCAGCAAGATCAGATCGAATCGATCTAGCGGCAATGTTGATATCTTCAATACCTGATCTGCTCGAATATCCAAAAATTGTGCCCGCAACTTTTTCATCCGACTGGCAAGATATGAATCGACTGGTTCGGGCAGCGACAAGGTTCCTAATGACACCTTCATCGTCAGCTCGCACGCGCTGGCGACTGAAAACCAGAGTGAGTTGGTTTCGTCAGAGATGGCGGCGATCGTTGCTGCACTCAAACGATCGGGTTCGGCAAACCACCACAAAAAACACTGGGCATCAATTAGTATTTTCACTCGCGATCGATCCTACTCTGGTTTGGTTGATATACCTGGAAAATGGGGTTTATAAATGAGGGGGAAGCGGATTGTTAAAACTGGAGGGGATGAAATATAAGCCGCGATCGACACCCATACTCCGACTGCGCGATCGCTTATTTTCTACCGGAACTAACCTAGCCACAGCGATCCCTCGATTGGAGATGATTATCTCTTCCCCCAGTTCCACACGGGATAATAATTTGGAGAATTGGGATTTAGCATTATAGATGGTAAATGTATTCATCTCGATCGCTAGAAATTAGATTTCAAATACATTATAGAACAAAAATACTAGTATTTGTCAAAGGACATGAATACCACGCCATCCGATCGATGCTAATTCGCTCGTTACGGTAGAAAGTCCAAATGGTTGGCAAGAGATGCTTGTTGAATGGCAGGACGAAGACTGGAATGATTTAAGGATAGAATTTGAGAATCTGGGCAAACCAAGGCAGATTGCGCTCGTTCGTACAAAGCAAATGCTTCCTCATCATTGTGAGCGTTGAAGTAGCTAATACCATCTATTAGCCCATACAATTCCGTTCGTTCGTAAAAGTAGCGCGACCATTCTTGAGAGATCTGCCGATCGGCAGTTTTAGCCAAAGCCGCGACGGAGCCAGCCCTCATCGCTCCATTCCCTCTCAAGTCCAGAAGGTTAAGCTCACGATCGATCTGGATGCGACCGATCTGTTGTCCTTTGAGTTCGATAACTCCGCTATCGCCAAAACACTCAACCAGACAGCAAGAGAGAGTCAACCCAGCGTAGGAGATACCGCGTTCTAAATCCTCAGTACATCCACCTTCTGGCGAGGGACGCTGATGGTCGAATCGACCAATCGGGCCGTAATAACGGAAAGTTAGGGCGGTAGTGCCGTAGCGGGTAGGATCGAAAATCCGCAGGATGCTAGTACCAGCCGCAAGGGTACGGAACGAGGGGGAAGGAGGTTTTGAGGGCGGTGGCAGTGCGATCCGAACCATCAGATCGCTCCTACCACCTTAGCTTCGGCTAAGACACGCTCTTTTTCTCCCTGCTTCAGAGCCTCAATTGGGGTGAGGTTGTCTAAATAGGGGTTGGGGCGAGTCAGCCAATTGAGCTTGCTATAGTCGGATACTTGCAAAGCCTTGAGGATATCTGGCAAGCCATCGATAACCCCATCCGATCCTGTCGGGTCGAACTGCCAAACTGGAAAGCAGAATTTACCGTTTTCTTTAATAGCGATTAGGGATTGACTGCCAACCCGATCGTGAGGGGTTTGGCGAGAAGTGCCCAAGATCTGTGCCACATGGCTAGCACTAATAGCTGTATCGAGCAGTTGGCGGCGGTGCTGGAAATGTCTGCTGAGGGTTTCTATTTCTAGTTGGATGCGTTCGGTGCGGGTAATGGATCTGCCAGCGATCGATTCTGCTAGAGTCTCGATCGCGGGATCTGATGTTTCTTTACTGGCAACTCGTTCGAGGGCTTGGGTCACAAGTTCGCGCTCGGTAGAACTGAGAGCTTGATAAGCTTCGAGGTGTTGCGCTGTTTGCGGATCGAGAGTAACAACCATAAAAATCTCCTTGTAAGAGATGTCAAGTTATCTTTATTGTCTAAGGTAATGTAAGAGATGTCAAGTGTTGTGAGTCTTCTCGTCTATCTTTACCGAACACGATCGCCATTAGACAACACGGTTAATGTCGGTCGCAATCGACTGGAAACGCTCGATCCAGAGAAGCTTCGCTACCAGGAAAAAGCAAAAACAGAACGAACCGAGAAAGCGGATCGAATTTGACAGATAGCTTGCGATAATCGATCGGTTTGTTGCTCTATCGATCGATTATCGCTGTGTGAATAAACTTGACAAACCAACTATAACAGGCTGAAAATGAGACTAGCCCACAAAATAGCCCATGTAGTTATTTTTAATGGCTGGAAGCCTTGGAAGATAAGGCTTATATCTTTAGCTGCACTACTTTGGGGTAGTAGGGGTCGGAGGTTCAAATCCTCTCGTTCCGATTGAATTGCAAATGTCATTAAATAAGGGTTTCTGCGAAGTATTCGTGCTTTTCAGGAATCTTTGTTGTTTCAATAAGCTGGTGGGGACAAAAACAAAGGCTTCTCAGAAGAAGCCTTTGTTTTTCGCAGTAATGGTCGAAATGTCCTAATTTCGATGGTTACTTTGCTAGGTTTAGATCGACCGTTCCCGCACCCACTGTTCAAATAACGGAATTTCAATCTTATCGATATCCCCATCACGTTTGATGACGTGGTAGCGCAATAAGCGGCGACGGGCGGCGGTGGTGGTTTGGTCGTTTGTTTCAACGGGAGGATTTCCCTGAGCCAACGCAATCAAAATCTGTTGTCCGGCGGTGACTTCGGCGGGGGTGGTGCCTGTAAATTCTGTCCAGCTGTTGGTGAAATAGGGTTCGCCGTTGGTGAAAGCGGATTGAATTGCGGCTTGGAGCAGGGCGGTGGTGGCGAGTTGGGTGTGTTGGAGGTTGGCTTTGTTGACAAGAGCCGAGCCGATTAGTTGGAGCAGGTAGGGTTGACAGCGGGTGAGATGGAGGATTTCGTCAACAATGCCAGCATCGTACTGGAGGGTAAATTCGGGGTCGGGATTGCGGAGGAGATCTTCGGCTTCGTGGGGTTCGAGGTAGTGCATTTCCATCGGGACGACGCTGATGAAGTAGTTACTCCAGCGGGGGCCGAGTTCTTCGAGGGTTTGGACTCCAGAGAAGAGAAAGCCCAATCGATCGTAATGTTGAATCATGCTGCGAAGTTGGTCGAATAGTCGATCGCTAATCCGATTGTCTTTAATCGCACTGCCAATTTTTTCAAATTCGTCGAGGTTGAGGAGGAGACGGCGTTCGCCCAATTGGGGCAGGGCAAGATCGAGCCAGTCTTCGAGGGTGGGGTAGGGTTGGGTGGCGAAATCTTGGCGGCTAGGTATGGGGGGAAGTTGGAGTCCTTGAGAGCGGGTATCACGATCGCTCGCCCGCACGAGTCCATAGCAAAAGTCGCCTTCGCTGGCGGTCATACTGCCTTGCTGCATATCCAGATAAATCGGCACCAGATCGCTGGGCAGCAGCCGAGGCAGATTGAGCAGGAATGAGGTTTTACCAGCCCGACGGGGGCCATGTAGAACCAGTGTGTGACGATTTCGATCGAGGATTTGGCGTACCAATCGATTACCTCCGGTAGGCTACGCCAACAGCAAAATCTTGACGACCTTTGAAGATAGTAACGCGATCTGGGCGGAGGGGATTGCCAAATTGGAAGGGGTTAAGGAGTTCGCATTGAGATGTTTTCTGTTGTTTGGCAATTTCTAATTCGAGGATTTTTTGCCAACTATCGATCGCAGGTTGCCACCATTCAACAGATTGGAGTTTCGACCTAGCAAAACCATCAAACACTAACTGTTGCCAGGCATATGGCTCCAATCCGCCCAAGAAAGATCGTCGTACTAAAAATATTGCCAAAGGGTGAAGTCGATCCCAATACTTCTCGGTTAAGCCAAAAGCAGGTAGATTAGGGGTGAATCTTGAATAGGCGAGGGTCAGACTATTGCAACTAAAAGAATTCTCACTAATCAATCCAATCATCGAATCATCCGAAGTATTGAAGGCAAT
>JANYIT010000232.1 GCA_025358725.1 Chamaesiphon sp. GL140_3_metabinner_129_sub | reverse complement strand
CGCGACGGTGCAAACCTGGACTGGCTGGGACGAGGTACTCCCCAATCCTTGCGTTCCTCACGAGGCTTGTCAGCACCAAAGCTCGGTCGCTCTGTACCAAATCGTGGCTTGTCAGGGCGACTGAAATTAGATCCCCCTTCGGATGGGCGGGGACGATAACTGCGATCGCGATCGAAGTTATTTGCACCATCGGTTTTGCGGGGACGACGATCGGATCGATCGTCTGGTTTGGCGCGGAAACTTGAGTCTCCACCTTCACTGCGACGCGGTGCATCGCCATTGGGGCGATATTTGTCCGAACTATTCGGTCTACTATCGGAACTACGGCTGGGGCGAAAATCGCGATCCCCACTGCCCGAATTGTCCCGATCTCCCTGACGTGGAGACGGCTTACCACTCACTACCCTAAATCTCTAATTCGACATTGCTTCAGCAGTAGCTGCTAAGTTTGATGTCAAAATGGATAAATTTAAACCAGTTTGCGGAAATCTTGATAAGATTGTAAAACGCAACTAAAAATTTTCTGATTGTATAGATATCGCTGTGGGTGAAACTGAGCTACCACAAAGCTGGCAACAGCTCAATATTGCCATCCACCCCAACCAAGTGCCACAACTGTCACCAGCAGCTCTAGCATATTTGGGCGATGCTGTGTATGAACTCCATGTTCGCACGAGATTTTTGTTTCCACCAAAGCGTTCTCACGCTTATCATCAACAAGTTGTCGCTCATGTACGTGCTGAAGCGCAGTCTAGTCATCTGCAACTACTCCTACCTCATCTGACATCCGTGGAATTGGATGCAATCCGACGCGGGCGGAATGCGGCGAATGGTCGTCCGCGTCGCCTCGATCCCGAAGTTTATCAGCAGGCTACGAGTTTTGAGACTTTAATCGGTTATCTTTACATTACCAGTCCCCAACGGCTTTCGGAGCTACTCGCCCTACTCCATCTCGATTCGACCCCATCCCCATAACTTTAGTTAACATATATGGTATTTAAACCTCGTCGTTCCGATGGCGGTAAACCTTCACCACGTCCGCGTGATGGTGTGGGCAGTGGAGATCGCGATTTTCGCCCCAGCCGTAGTTCAGACAGTAGACCGAGTGGTTCGGACAGATATCGCCCAAATGGTGATGCACCGCGCCGCACTGAGGGCTACGACGGTGGCTATCGCGGTAAGCCTGACGACAAATCTGGAGATCGTCGCCCCCGCAAAACTGACGGCGCAAATAATTTTGATCGCGATCGCGATTATCGTCCTCGGACTCCTGAAGTTGGTTCCAGTTATCGCCCTCGTCCTGACGGTGGTGCTAGTTTTGGCCGACCCAAACCAGGCAATAAATTTGACCGCAGCGATAAACCGCGTGAGGAACGCAAAGATTGGGGAGTACCTCGTCCTACTCGTGCTGGAGACTCTGCACCCCGTCAAGACAGTTATAAGCCCCGTAGAGATGATGCGGCAGGGGATCGCCGTGGAAGTGGAAATAGTTTCGGCGGTCGTGAAGATCGTGGGCGTGGCGATCGCCCCAGCTATAATAGTCGGGACGATCGATCCTCTTCCTCCTCATCCTTTGGAGATCGTCGCTTCTCAGATAGCCGTAGTTCCGGAAAACCAAAAGAGTGGCAGGATCGATCTACCAATAGTCGCAACAATCGCGGCGGCTGGCAAGATCCCCCCGCACCAGAAATCACCGAAGAAGAGGTCAGCGATTACCTGTACGGCAAGCATTCCGTCTTCACGGCGATCGAAAAAGAACGCCAAATCAACAAAATCTGGGTACTCTCGAAACTCCGTCACCACCCATCATTCTTCACGCTCATCGACCAAGCCAAATCAAATGGTACTGTCGTTGATGAAGTAGATGCTCAACGGTTGAGCTATCTCGCAAATGGTGGTAATCATCAAGGGATCGTCGCTCAAGTCGCACCTCATGATTATCTAGAAATCGAAGAACTCATTACTCGTGCATTAGCCGCGACTGATTCGCCGATTATTGTTGTAGCCGACGGCATTACCGATCCCCAAAATCTCGGATCGATCGTTCGTACTGCGGAAGCATTGGGCGCACAAGGTGTCGTGATTCCACAACGTCGCGCGGTGGGGATTACTTCCACCGTCTTGAAAGTAGCGGCTGGAGCATTAGAGCATCTCCCCGTCGCTCGTGTTGTCAATCTCAGCCGTGCGCTAGGTCAACTCAAGGAAGCAGGTTTCTGGATTTACGGCACGATGGCTGAAGCCGAACAAGCCATTTATACCGTCGATTTTACTGATCGCCGACCGATCGTGCTGGCCATTGGTTCAGAAGGTGATGGGCTAAGTTTACTGACTCAAAAAGGTTGTGACCATTTGGTTTCAATTCCGCTCAAAGGAAAAACCCCCAGTCTAAATGTCGCCAATGCCGCCGCAATGTGTCTGTATGAAATATCTCGTCAGCGAATGTCAAATACGTTACGGCTTTCTGAGCGTTAAGCAGGTATTTTGGGCTTATTGAATATCTAGGGCTTAAAAATTCTTCAAGTCAATCAACTTATCAACCTCTTTTGAATCAGCGGAATCTAAACCAATGAATATTCAAGATATTTGGAGCAGTGCGCTTCACCTCGTCGGACAAGCTTGGTGGGTCGAAATTACCACAGAAAGACCTCACTGTACCTACTATTTTGGGCCGTTTGCGACTGCTGTCGAAGCTGATGCTTCTAAATCTGGTTATGTTGAGGACTTGGAGGCTGAATCCGCCCAAGGTATTCAGATCGCCATCAAACGTTGCAAGCCAGTACAAATCACGATCGATTATGATGCAAATGGCCAGGATGCTTATGGTTCCTCCAGAACTTCAATGAGCGGTCAGTTTGGTTAATAAGTAACGTCAGTTTGGATTAAGGATATTTGCGTTGGTTCATTACCGCACAAGTGTTGAAACCATCCTGACTGATACGCTACGCGTTGGCGTAGCCTCGCCTCTGGCGTTATGTTGCTAGTCATGACGCAGACTAATTAGCTAGTCCAAGTAGGCGGACTTTGTTAAGTAAAAAGGTAAGTGTAGAGACAGATCTCCCGCAAACGAAGATCTGTCGATGGCTTATCAATTCTTTTTTAAGTCTTTATAAGTGCTTGTACCCTAAAAAATTTCTATTGGTACGATCGAGGTGTGTATACAAAACTACTCCCATCAGCGCGGGGAATGACTCGCGTTTGACTCGAACCGATTAAAATCACCGTTCGCATGTCTGCTGACTCCGGTACTAGTTCTCCCAGGGTAATTACCTGAACATCCTGTCCAGATCTACCCAGATTACGGGCGAGAATGACTGGGGTGGTACTTGATCGAGACTTCATTAGGATTTCCTTAGCTGCGGTTAATTGCCAGCTTCTGTGGCTCGAAATGGGGTTGTAGAAAGCGATCGCAAAATCAGCCTGCGCCGCAGATGCAATTCTATCAGCGACAATTTCCCAGGGCTTGAGGATATCGGAGAGGGAAATCGCACAGAAATCATGTCCGAGTGGGGCACCAATTGCCGCAGCGGCGGCTTGCATCGCCGAGATACCTGGCGCAATCTGGAGATCGATTGTTTGCCATTCTGGTTTGGCTTCTTGATCGAGTACTTCTAGTACCGCCGCAGCCATTGCAAAGATCCCCGGATCGCCAGAAGAGACGACGACGACATTTTTACCACTGGCAGCTAAATCTAATGCTAATCTGGATCGATCGAGTTCGACCCGATTATCCGAGCCGTGACACTCTTTCCCCGTACTTAAATCTTTAACTAAGTCTAAATAGGTGTGATAGCCGACTAAATCTGTCGCCGCTAGGATTGTAGCTCGAACTTCTGGTGACATCCACTGTTTAGAACCTGGGCCAGTTCCGACTACAGTTAGTTTACCCTGGGCTTGTCCGATCGAGTTCGGATCGATTGGCTCTGTGTCACTAAAAATCGTTAAATTTTCATCGCTATTGATTACGGTTAAATCATTTAAATCATTGCTTAGTTGCTCTGGCTCAATCAAGCGCATCGGTAGATTTAAACCAGCCCCAATGCCAGCGATTGCTGCTCCAGCAGGTGTCTTAGGAATGGCGATACAAGCCACCGCAGCTAGGGCGAGATGGGCTGTTGCGAGTCGATCGATCATCACCTCGATCCACTCTGTCATCGTAAATTGAGAAGGTCGCTCGATCGATAAGACCAAGCTGGTAGGATGATAAACTAATTGATCTGAACTACCTAAAATGGCTTGTGTTGTGACGCTAATCGTGCGCCTACCATTAGCACCAAAGGGAATATTACTCGCCATTAACCAAGGTGCCTCACCATCTAGACTAACACTAGTTCCAGCAATCAGATCGGCGATAAAAGTTTTAAGATGTTCAGGATTAGCGAGTCGATAGCCTGTTGGGGGATCTGGGAGCACAGTATTAAACTGGAGCTTACCTGTCGTGGTAATCGCTGGCTGAACATTTAATACCGCTGCAATTTTTTCCGCGAGATCATTTACTCCGGTTATCCCACCCAAGAGCGGAACGACAGCACTGCCATCGGCAGCCACCGCGACAACTGGCGGTTCTGTTTTGGAATCGGTGAGAAGTGGTGCGAGAGTCCGAATCAAAATTCCCGCTGCACATAGCCCAATCATCGGCACACCATCGCGATATAGTTGCCGCACCGTATCGCCAAAATTCGTAAAACTCACATCTACATCTGTCGTCCTACCTACCAACCCATATAATTGCGATCCTGGTAAAGCTGTCATCAATTGCCGAGCAGTTGTTACGCTAACTTGATTGAGGACAACAATAATGGGGCTGAGTCTTTGAGGGGGCTTCTGTTTGGAAGAAACAGAATGAGAATTGTGCATGGTTCAACAGATGACGAGCTTTCTTATTTTATCGCCCGATCGATGATCTTGTTAAGCTCGATCTCCACCCCTAACCACTGACCCCTGATACAATATGTGAGTTGTATTCAAGTGACGGACTCGTGATCGAACGCTATACTCTGCCTGAAATGGGCGAAATTTGGACAGATGCTTATAAATTTCAAACCTGGCTGCAAGTAGAAATTGCTGTCTGTGAAGCTCAAGCCGAATTAGGACATATTCCCCAGGCTGCTGTTGATGAGATTAAGGCGAAGGCTAAATTTGATGTCGATCGCATCTTAGAAATTGAAGCTGAAGTCCGTCACGATGTGATCGCATTTCTCACAAATGTTAATGAATATGTTGGTGCAGCGGGAAGATATATTCATCTAGGAATGACTAGCTCAGATGTGTTAGATACCGCGCTGGCTCTGCAAATGGTGGCGAGTACCGATGTTTTACTCACCCGGTTGGAAGAAACGATTCAAGCAATTCGTTATCAGGCGCAAAAGCACCGCAATACCGTCATGATTGGGCGTTCTCACGGGATTCACGCCGAGCCGATTACTTTTGGCTTTAAATTAGCTGGTTGGTTGGCTGAAATGCTGCGGAATCGCGATCGATTGGTACGAGTTCGTCAGACAATTGCTGTCGGGAAGATTTCTGGTGCTGTCGGTACCTATGCCAATATCGAACCACGCGCTGAAGCCATTGCTTGTCAGAAACTAGGCTTAACTCCAGACACCGCTTCTACCCAAGTAATCTCTCGCGATATTCATGCCGAATTCGCTCAAGTATTAGCCCTGATTGGCGCAAGTATGGAGCGTTTCGCCGTCGAAATCCGCAACCTCCAAAAAACCGATGTCCTAGAAGTAGAAGAATATTTCTCCAAAGGGCAAAAAGGCTCCTCCGCGATGCCCCACAAACGCAATCCAATTCGTTCCGAACGCTTAACCGGAATGGCGCGAATCTTGCGGGGGAACGCGATTGCAGCTTTGGAGAACGTCGCGCTCTGGCATGAGCGAGACATTTCTCATAGTTCAGTCGAACGAGTCTGTATGCCCGATTCTTGCATCATCACTCACTTCATGTTGGTCGAAACCACCAACCTGATCAAAAATCTGCTGATCTACCCCGAAAACATGGCGCGGAATCTCAACTGCTATGGTGGAGTCGTCTTTAGCCAAGGCGTATTGCTGGCATTGGTGGGTAAAGGACTCGATCGAGAAACAGCATACTCGATCGTTCAATCCAATGCGATGGCTGTCTGGAATGTCCCAGGCGGAGATTTCCACAAATTAACCGCCAGTGACCCCCGCGTGACCGAGCACCTCACACCAGCAGAGATCGAGCACTGTTTTGACCCCACTCAACATCTCAAGCACCTAGATGAGATTTATCAACGTCTGAGTATCTAGATCCAACTACTTTTAGATGATATCGAGGAGAGTAAGATCTCCTCGATAGTTTTTGGTACGCGATACTAGTTAGAAGCCATCTACAATGCACATAAACTCACTATTGTCTATAGAACCCATTTGGGATCTTTTTAGAAGGAGCTAAAATGAGAAATAAATGGTGTATGCAAGCAGCTTGACAGACAGAGAGTGGGAAATCATCGAACCATTGGGTAATGTTCTGAATCTGTGGAAAGAAGTATCAGAGAA
>JANYIT010000224.1 GCA_025358725.1 Chamaesiphon sp. GL140_3_metabinner_129_sub | reverse complement strand
ATTTATCGGGATGGTGGAATTTGAAACGTATACCCCGTTTTAACCTTCGGATCGATCGAATGCCTTGAGACTAAATGCTGAACTCAAGCCAAAAAATCAGTAACATGACTCTCTCAGGAATATGCAATAGACCTCCTGCGAAAGTCCTGGAAAGATTGACAGAACCTATAACTGTCACCATATTTAGTTAATTTTCTATGATTAGTTAATAATGCTCGAAATGATTGCTATCAAAGGATAGCTAAAACACTTTCGCAGGAGGTCTAATGCTCAACAACTCACCTAAATCATGATTTATCAGACGTATCAACCCCGACCGCCGCTGTCGCAGTTTGTTGAAGTTCTATAGATGCGTGAAGGCAAGCAATCGCCTACTCTTACAGTTAGCGAAGTAACCGATAAAATCGGCTTCAGTGCCCGCCATTTTAACCAGATCTTCCGAAATCGAGTGGGGCTAACTCCCAAGCTATTTTGTCGGATTCGTCGCTTACAGCAAGTCCTTGACCTATTATCGGGTAAAGAGCGGGTCGATTGGGCAGACATTGCAATTACCTGTGGTTATTTCGACCAGGCACATTTCATTCACGACTTTCGGATGTTTGCTAATTGTACGCCTACTGAATATCTGGCACAACGCGGGTTTCATCCTTGCCATGTGGTTCTACTCGATTGAGGTCAATTTTTTACAATCCCGATCGATCGTGCTGCGTCATAATTTAAAGGAGAATTATAATTTGGTTATCCTTGTAACAAGACCGAAACTCATTTAGCTATGGAAATGCAAATTGAACCATACAAACCCCAATATCTAGATGGTGTTATTAGTCTTTCGCTTCGGGCATGGACTCCAGTCTTTGGCTCGATTCAGAACACGATGGATGCTGATGTCTACCAGGTATTCTATCCCGATAGTTGGCGGGTAAGTCAGCAAAAAGCTGTCGAGGATGTCTGTGCTGCTGAAGACACAAATGTATGGGTTGCTTTGGATACAGGTGCCACTGTGGGCTTTGTCGCGGTGAAACTAGACTCCGAATCCAGCATGGGTGAAATCTACATGGTGGCTGTCGATCCAGATTTTCAAGGGCGTGGCATTGGCTCCGCTTTGACAAAATTCGCGATCGATCGAATGAAAGATGCGGGGATGTCGATTGCAATGGTTGAGACTGGAGGCGATCCCGGTCATGCTCCCGCACGTCGCACTTATGAAAAGCTGGGCTTTGGGCTGTTACCAATTTCCAGATACTTCAAGAAACTCTAGATCTGCCACGATAATACTTGCAAACCGTCCATGAGGATTCGTGAACTCAAGTTATAAAATTCGCTCTGCTCGATTTGAAGAATTACCACTGCTGTCTCACATCGAAAATTCCGCCGCCGCTCTGTTTCTCGATACGCCCTATGCTTTTTTAGTGAATGACGATCCACTGTCACTAGATTTTGTGCAACAACAATTCCAAGCTGAACGAGTATGGGTTGCTACGGATCGGTATGAGATAGTAGTTGGGGATGCGATTGCGCGTGAAGTGGATAACGCCCTCTACCTCCAACAAATCGATGTCGAACCAGAACACGGGCGCAGAGGGATTGGCTCGGCATTGATAAATACGGTTTGTGCTTGGGCAAAACAGCAGGGCTATTCGATCGTCTCGTTATCAACCTTTCGGAATATTCCCTGGAATGCCCCTTTTTACTCAAAATTGGGATTTCGCCCCCTTGATGAAGCCGAACTGACAACTGGTTTTCAACAGATTAGAATCAAAGAGTTGGCAGCGGGATTACCAATATCTGAACGGGTTGTTATGTATTGTGAATTTCAAGGGAACTGCAACTAAAGGTGATTTCTGGCCCGACTGTCAGTGCAAATACACGGATTGCTAAATTAGCTGAGTGGATGGGGGCAGAAGTTGTGGCAATTCGTCCAGGGGCTGAATGGATGAGCGATTGCGCTAGGCGCAGGCTTCGCCAACGTGGTTGGAGCGAAGTACATTGGCAAATCGCACGAGAGCAGTGGCATCGTAGCACCGTTGCTTCAAGATGGTCGCTCGAGTCCAAAAATGTTACTAATGGTGAGTGAAAGTGTTCATAGCTTAGGAGATACCAATGAACCTAACTATTCAAAAGATTCTGCCAGATGATGTTGCCTTAATGGAAGCTCTACTAGCAACCTTTGGCGAGGCGTTCGATGAGGTGGAGACTTATGGAAAGAATCGTCCTGGTGCAGACTACCTGCGGCAACTACTAATGAAAGACTACTTCATTGCGATCGCGGCATTGAAAGCAGGTGAGGTCGTTGGCGGACTCACAGCCTACGAGCTGAAAAAGTTCGAGTAGGAGCGCAGTGAGATTTATATCTACGATCTGGCTGTAGCAGCAGCACACCGACGGGAGGGGATCGCCACGGCATTAATTCAGAAGCTAAAGGAGGTAGCCGCAGCCTGTGGAGCTTATGTCATTTTCGTCCAGGCGGATCTCGGCGACGATCCGGCCATCGAACTTTACACCAAGCTGGGAATTCGCGAAGAGGTGTTGCACTTTGACATCGCAGTCGTTGGCGTTTAGCTTCGCGTCTCGAGAGAAGCCTCTCCTCTGGAGAATCGCGGCAATGATACTGTATAAAGCACTTGTACTCAGAATGGAAGATTATTTAAAAGTTAGTGGAGTTATCGACTGGCAACATCCTAACATTAGGGAACGTGCTGAGAAGATCGCAGTGGGAAATGAGACTCCAATGGCAATCGCCAAAGCCTGTTTTGAATGGGTACGAGATGAAATTTTTCATAGTTGTGACTATCGAATGAATCCTGTGACTTGTAAGGCTTCAGATGTTCTTCAACACAAAACGGGTTATTGCTTTGCAAAAAGTCATTTGCTGGCAGCACTGTTACGGGCAAATCAGATTCCGGCAGGATTTTGTTATCAGCGATTGAGTATCGACGATAAAGGTGCGCCATATAGTTTGCATGGTTTCAATGCGATTTATTTAGCTGAAGTTGGTTGGTATCGAGTTGATGCCAGAGGCAACAAAGCAGGAGTAAATGCTCGATTCATTCCACCTCAAGAGCAATTAGCTTACAAAATTCAGTTACCGGAAGAGGCAGGTTTTCCAGTGATTCTGGTCGAACCGCTCCAGATTGTCGTAGCAGCATTACAAGCACAGACGACATGGGATGAGATGCGGCATAATCTTCCAGACATCTCTTTGAAGTCCGCGCAGAGTTATGGTTTGCTGTAAAGGATTAACCAGTTTCCCGATTCAGGTCAATTTTTTACATTATCTTTCGTGCCAAAAATCGATGAAAATCACAGCTTCTGCACTTTCACTCAACGTTGATGATGTCACGGCATCCGCTAATTTTGTCAAACAATATTTCGGCTTTAGTGAAGAAATGTCCGCCAAAGGTTTCGTGTCACTCTCTAGATCGGATGTTGGTTTCAATCTTGTTTTCCTGAAAATTGGGCTGGAAAGTTTTAAGCCAATTCATATGCGCGGACATCGAGCAGATGGTTTACTAATTGCGTTTGTTGTGG
>JANYIT010000188.1 GCA_025358725.1 Chamaesiphon sp. GL140_3_metabinner_129_sub | reverse complement strand
TGAATTCCTGAATTTGGACTCAACACCATCTAGATTAGACAATAAAAGTCAAGAACTCGGAAAGAGCTAAAATATGTTGCCTTTTCTAGTTCTTGACAATTTATTTGTAAGATCGATCTATTCGATCTAATTAAGCTAATCCCGCCATGCACGACCTACGAGTTAATCGCCAGAATTTAATTAATAGCCTGAGACGGCAAGGAGTATGGCTGATTGGCTACCTGCTCATTCTCAGTATTGTCGCTTGGCTGTGTACTGAGGTGTGGGAGAAGGAAGTATTTAGTCTCGATCGATCTTTACTGCTATGGATTCATCAATTTGCCAATCCTCAATTAGATAGTGTGATGCTGTTTATTACCTCTCTAGGCGATCCAGCAATGGTAATAACGGTCTTCATTAGTACGATCGCTTGGCTGGGAATGAAACGACGGTATACTGACGTAATTAGATTTACTATTGTTTGTGTGGGTGGAATATTAATCAATCAAGTGATGAAGTTATTTTTTGCCAAACCTCGCCCCGAATTATGGACGCGATTAATTAGCGAACATTCCTTTTCTTTTCCGAGCGGTCATGCTGTTGGTTCGATGGTTGTTTATGGTTTTATTGCTTATATATTAGCAAGAGAGTTACCTATTTATCAAAGATATATTTATGCTGTTGCTAGTATTTTAATTGTCGCGATCGGGTTTAGTAGGCTATATTTAGGCGTACACTATCCCACTGATATTATTGCTGGATATGGGGTCGGTATATTGTGGTTGATTACTTGTTTGAAAGTAAGATTTTAATTCATAGTAGGTTAAACAAATGTATCTTCTTGACGCGATCGATTTTAATCTTGTCGGAGCATTTGCCATCCCGATCTAATCAGCGACAGCGCACTAAAGCTAATTATTAACACTACAAGTAAACTAGCCGCTGCATCTGCCCACAACCAATCGAACCAATACATTACGCTAGCTGCCCCCAGCGCACTCAAAGCACTAGTGGCATCTGCCACCCCATACAAAAAAACTCCCCGCAGATTCAAATCTCGGTCGCGATATCGATACAATAAGTAGACCACAAAAGCGTTCACAGCTAGGCTTAATCCGGCTACTAACAACATCGGTAAAGAAGCTACCGATTCGATCGTTTGTAGCTGTTTCACAGCTTCCAGGGCAATTAAGAATGCGATCGCGCCCAAGCTAATCCCATTGATTAACCCAATCCAAGCCTTCAACCGCTGCTCGGTTTGGGTGGTGAGATCTGATGGCTGACACTGTACCACCCAAGCAGCGATGAAAGTTAATCCCAGTGTTAATAGATCTGCAAATAAATGTCCCGCTCCAGCTAATAGCGATAGACTATGACTCCAGATCGCCGTCCCCAATTCGATCGCAAACAAAGCAATCCGCAAGCCTAAAATCGCCCATAACAGCGATGTTTTAGGCTGGATACAATCGATTTCTGAGTGACTCAATATTTTATTACTCACTACCAATCTACAACTAGAATGCCTTGAAATTTAGTGTTCATCTTTGGGCAAGACATTCTTGAGATCGATCGGACAAAATTGATGACTATTTCATGACTCTAGTTGCATTAAAAATCGCTGCTAATGCCACACCAACATCAGCAAAAACCGCTTCCCACATTGTTGCTAATCCCATCAAACCCAGTCCGATAAAAATCACTTTAATAGTTAAAGCAAAGATAATATTTTGCATGACGATCGCATGAGTCTTTTTGCCCACCTGAATTGCTTCTGCCACCTTTGAGGGTGCATCTGTCATTAATACGACATCGGCAGTTTCGATCGCCGCATCCGAACCCAATCCACCCATTGCAATCCCCACATCAGCTCTGGCAATTACAGGCGCATCGTTGATTCCATCGCCAACAAAAGCAACTTTTCCTTTTTTAGAAAACTCCCACAGCAGTTTTTCAATTGCCGCTACCTTGTCTTCCGGTAATAGCTCCGCCGCAAAAGTATCTACTCCTAAAGTTTTCGCGATTCGTGCTGCTACCGCTTGCGAATCCCCCGTCAGCATCATAATCCGTTCGACACCTGCGGCGCGTAGATCGCGAATTGCCTGCACTGCATCCTCCTTCATCTCATCGGCAATAATAATGTAACCAGCATAAATTCGATTGACTGCCAGATGCACTACTGTACCCTCGACATCACAGGTATCGTGAGCGATATTCTCGCGGTGCATCAATCGATCGTTACCCGCTAGAACTAGCTTTCCTTCAATCGTCGCTTGAATCCCGTGAGCGGCAATTTCGGTATAATTTGAGATGATAGATTCATCAATCGGTCGATTATAAGCTGTGCGAATCGATTTAGCGATCGGATGGGTAGAATTTGTTTCCGCTTCGGCTGCAATCCGTAACAAGTCATCTTGTTTAAAGCCATTGTATGGAACAATTTCAGTAACTTTAAATACACCTTTAGTCAGCGTACCCGTCTTATCAAACGCGATCGCTTTCACTCCTGACAAAGTATCTAAGAAAGTCGATCCCTTCACTAATATTCCCCGTTTAGCGGCTCCACCAATGCCCCCAAAATAGCCAAGCGGAATACTGATTACCAATCCACACGGACAAGAAATTACTAATAGCACTAGAGCGCGATATACCCATTCAGCGCGGGTCGCACCTGGAATTAATAGCGGCGGAATTAAGGCAACTAATAGCGATGAAATCACCACTATTGGGGTGTAACGACGGGCGAATTTAGTAATAAATTTCTCAGTTTCGGCTTTTTTCGCACTGGCATTTTCGACTAAATCGAGAATCCGTGAAATCGATGATTCTCCAAATAATTTGGTAACGGTGACAGTTAATAGCCCAGTTTGATTGATGGTTCCGGCTAAAACAGTTTCACCCACATTCACCGTGCGCGGCACTGATTCGCCCGTTAATGCCGATGTATCGATTTGAGAGTTACCTTCGACGATTTGACCGTCCAAGGGCACCTTTTCCCCTGGCTTAATAATAATGGTATC
>JANYIT010000102.1 GCA_025358725.1 Chamaesiphon sp. GL140_3_metabinner_129_sub | reverse complement strand
GTTCTGGTCGGATCGAGCCAGTGAATGGCAGTTGCCACAGGTTAAGACCGAGCGGTCATCGTCTGCGAAGCTAACCGAACATCCTTGTCCGGTTTGCCAGAAGCCGCTGGAAGAATACAATTACAGTAAGGATGGGCAAGCAAAATTAATGCTGCGATGTTCGGATGCGGAAGCTAGAACCAAGCCCAAACACAAGGATGTTGCTTATTTTCGCGGTAAGGAGGGGCAGTGGTGGAGTCCAAAATTGGGTAATCTCGGTGCGGATGCTGCTAAATCAAGCCAGGTAAAAGCACCATAGTTCGATCGCAATTATTAAGTAGGTAGGCTTACTTATTTATAAAATAGACTTCATTATGACAATACATCTAGATAACGACCGCAAAATTATCGATTCTTGGTTTAAAAATGCTGCCCCTTGGATTGTCGCAATTCAGGAACAGCAAATCGAAAGTCGTAAACTCATCACAGATCGGTCGATTGTCGATGCTGTCGTTAGTCTTGGTGGTCAGACAGTGCTGGATCTGGGTTGTGGCGAAGGTTGGCTGACAAGAGCTTTAGCGGCTCGAGGGCTGAATGTCCTTGGTACTGATATTATCCCCTCATTAATCGACCGAGCGAGAACGATAGGATTAGGTAATTTTGAATTAGCTGCCTATGCAGATATCGCGGCTGGTAAATTAGCTGAAAAATTTGATATCGTCGTTGCCAATTTTTCACTAATTGGTGAGGAATCTGTATCGGGTTTATTTCAATCGATGCCATCTTTGCTCAATGATGGTGGTGCGTTTATCATTCAAACTTTACACCCAACGATCTCGTGTGGCGATCTGCCCTACGTGGATGGCTGGAGAGCTTCTTCGTGGGATGGCTTTAGTAAGGAGTTCACCGATCCAGCTCCTTGGTATTTTCGGACATTAGAGTCCTGGATAGAACTCTACACCACGAATAGATTATCGATCGTCGAAATTCGTGAACCCATCCATCCACAGACAGGTAAACCTGCTGCGATGATCTTGGTTGGTGTTTTACGAGATTAACGGATCGATCGGAAATCACTACAAAGCTACTCTAAATGCGCTCCTAGTTTAAAAAGTACTTAAATGGCAACTTTAAACCCTGCACTATTCTTATGTCCGCCACCTCCATAGAGTTTAACAATTTCCGAACAATCAAAGTCAGGCTGGGAACGTAGAGAATAGGAAATACTCGATTTTCCTCTCAACCAACTAGCTACAACGGGATAATCTGGATATTCTTCGAGCATTTGATGACAAATATCGGAAACGATATCATAATTGGAGCAATTAATTAGCGGTATTTTAGCTCCAGTTATCCATGCTCCAGTCGGAGCTTGATAAGGTGGAAGATTGTCCAGATAGACATGTTTCAACATCCCTTTAATTTCCTTGGTTTGATATTTAAGAATAATCGAACCATCTTGCTGTAACCGCTTTAAACCTTCGGGTGTAAGCAAATCGATCCAGAGGTCGAATTCTTGCGGTAGTAATTGCAATCCGGCGGCAATTTCGCCAGTACCCTCTAATTTCCACTGCCAAAGATCGCGGTCTTGAATGTACCTAAATAAATCTGGAATCGGTCGTTCTGAATGAAAGTATTCCCAGCTAATCATCGCACCAGATCGATTCATGTCGAATAGGGCACCACGCAATCCCAACAAGGCTTCTTGGGCGGTTTTATGGTGGTCGAGAGTGATAACTTTGACGTGTTGTTCTAACAGTTTTTCCATCACCTGTCGCGGGTAACTAAAGTCGAGGATATAGACTTCCGAACCTGTTTCCATCTCTGGTGGATCTTGTTGATGTCTAACGCCGATGTATTCGGACTTATCGCCAAACTTCAAGTAAGCAGCAAGGGCACTGCCAAATCCATCGGGGCAGTTATTATGGTAGAGAGTATAAATTTTTGACATAATCACATAATATCTGACAATCGATAGTTGGTTATTTCCCCACTACTGTAATGTCCAGTTATCAGGCAAACACATCTGGCGATTCTTCAGTTGCACACCAGGTTTCGCTGACTGGCGTGGTGGAGCGGATTACCTTTCATTCCGAAGAAAGCGGTTATACCGTCGCGCGCCTCCAAGCACCCCGCGCTCGCGAGTTAACCACGATCGTCGGTAATTTTGCCAATATTCAAGCCGGACAGACATTGCAACTCCAAGGCACTTGGAAAGAACATCTCCAATACGGGCAGCAATTTCAGGTTATTAAATACAGCGAAACCAAACCTGCAACGCTGACAGGAATTGAGAAGTATTTGGGTAGCGGTTTGATTAAAGGAGTCGGCCCCGTTACCGCCAAACGGATTGTGGCGCATTTCGCACTGGACACTTTAGAAATTATCGAACAGGATAGCGATCGATTGATAGAAGTCCCAGGTATCGGCAAGAAGCGTGTCAAGATGATTCAACGTGCCTGGGTGGAACAGAAGGCGATTAAGGAGGTGATGCTGTTTCTTCAGAGTCACGGTGTTTCAACGACGTATGCGGTGAAAATCTTCAAACAGTATGGGGATAAATCGATCGAGATCGTTACTAATAATCCCTATCAATTATCCGAAGACATCTTTGGAATTGGCTTCCTTACAGCCGATCTCATCGCTCGAAATTTAGGGATAGATCCCGCTTCTACTTTTCGCTATCGAGCAGGGATTAAACACGTTCTGGGAGAGGCTGCCGAGGACGGACATTGTTTCCTCCCTCAGCCAGAATTATTAACAGCGGCGACAACTAAACTTACGACTGACGTTAATGGGGATTTGGGGGTAGTTGGATCGATCGATTCGACCGAACATGAGGTAACGATTCAGTTCGATAATAGAGAAGTTATCTATGACTATGCGGACTTGAATGAAGTAGGATTGGCGTGGTCGATTAGCATTCACAAGTCTCAAGGTTCGGAGTATCCGGTGGTGATTTTGCCGCTCTATATGCAGCACTATCTCTTGTTGTCGCGGAATTTGGTGTATACCGGATTGACTAGGGCGAAGAAGTTAGCGATTGTGGTTGGATCGAATAAGGCAATTGGTTTGGCGGTGAGACAAGATCGGATGGGGAAAAGATATACTCGCTTACCAGCAAGATTAGGCGGAAATGTGGTGTCTACAATCGATCTTAAAATCTACAAATAGACTCTGGTTTTAGCGGGCAAGTCTTAACTGCAATTTGATTTCGGTCGAGATAGAGCTGGGTCAAATTTCTTAATTCGGCTAACGGTTTATACTCTAGACGGTTAAAATCTGGACTTTTGAAAAGGATTGAAAATTGAGGGTTAACAAGCTGTCTAACTTTTCTTTTCGTTCTGTATTAGCGGTGCCGATACAGGTAGAAATCGCTGCTGTAAAGTCAGTAAAATTT
>JANYIT010000043.1 GCA_025358725.1 Chamaesiphon sp. GL140_3_metabinner_129_sub | reverse complement strand
CAGCCCCACGTTCAGCTTTTCCCGATCGGATCTGGCCTAAAATTCAACATCCTCGCCCGACCATTTGCCCCCGTAGGCCCCTATTACAGCCCTGGGAAGGGGGGTGGAACCGTAATTGCTGAGGTTGAGGGGAAAAGACTGCAAACCAGCCGCGATCTGGCTGCTGAGGTGCGATTTGCGAATGCCGTAATTAGTGCTTGCCCGATTCTGGAGCAAACCACCGAGCTAGAAGGGGAATGGTCGATCGAAGATCCTCAAGATTGTCTAGAATTGTTGCTACAATTGCAAGCTCTCGACGATGTAGTGACGATCGAATGGCCTGAAGGTGAGAAGATGCGAGTCAGTCGGCAAGCTGGTTTGAGCGATTTCAAGCTCCGCATCAACCGTGAAAATGATTGGTTTGCCACCAGTGGCGAGGTGCAGGTAAATGATCATGAAGTGATGGAGCTACAACAGTTACTCGGATTACTCGATCAAACACCTGGTAGATTTATTCCCCTGGGAGATGGGCAATTTTTGGCTCTGACTCAGGAGTTTCGCCAACGGCTGGATGAATTGCGGTTGGTTGCTAGCAAGCATGGCAAAAAATTGGGGATGCACCCCCTCGCCGCGCTGACAATGGAGGATTGGATTGATGATGTCGGCGGTGTAGAGACAGATAAACACTGGAAATCCCACATCAAAAAGTTGCGAGAGGTAGAACAGTTCGCACCGGAATTGCCGTCTACTTTACAAGCCGAATTACGGGATTATCAGCTCGATGGTTTCCGCTGGTTGGCGCGGCTCTCCCATTGGGGTGTGGGTGCGTGTTTGGCGGATGATATGGGGTTGGGAAAAACGCTGCAATCGCTGGCGGTAATTCTGACTCGCGCTCCGGCTGGTGCAACGCTAGTCATTGCGCCGACTTCGGTATGTATGAATTGGTTGAGTGAAGCTGAAAAATTTGCCCCGACGCTCAATCCGATTCAATTTGGGAGTGGCGATCGACAAAAAGTATTAGATGGACTCCAACCCCTAGATTTGGTGGTGTGTAGTTATGGTTTATTGCAACAAGAAGATGTCGCCGAAATGTTGTCAAAAATTGAATGGCAAACGATCGTTTTAGATGAAGCCCAATCGATTAAAAATTTCGCCACCAAACGATCGCAAGCAGCGATGAATCTCCAGGCTGGATTTAAAATAATTGCCACTGGCACCCCCATCGAAAATCACCTCGGCGAACTGTGGAATTTATTCCGATTTATCAACCCTGGCTTACTCGGTTCTCTCGATGATTTTAACACCCGCTTTGCCAATGCGATCGAACGTTCCGGCGATGCCCCCGCCGACAAACTGCGCCAGAAAAACGCCCGACTCCAACTCAAAAAACTGATCCAACCCTTCATCCTCCGTCGCCTCAAACGCGATGTTCTGAGCGAATTACCCTCCCGCACCGAGATTACCCTCCAAGTCGAACTCTCCCCCGCAGAGATGCTATTCTACGAAGCACTGCGCCAACAAGCGATCGCCAAACTCACCGATAATGAAAATGCCCCACCAGGACAAAAACATCTCCAAGTACTCGCAGAAATTATGAAACTGCGCCGCGCTTGTTGCAACCCCCAATTAGTAACAACTGATATCGCCATCCCCAGTGCCAAAATGCAACTATTTGGCGAAGTCCTCGCCGAACTATTAGAAAACAAACATAAAGCCCTCGTCTTCAGTCAATTTGTCGATCATTTACATCTGCTCCGTGACTACTTAGACAGCAAAAAAATTCCCTATCAATATCTCGATGGTAGTACTACGGCACGAGATCGTAAACAGCGCGTAGATGCCTTCCAATCAGGTGAAGGTGATGTTTTCCTGATCAGCCTCAAAGCAGGCGGTACCGGACTCAATCTCACCGCTGCCGACTACGTAATTCACATGGATCCCTGGTGGAATCCCGCCGTCGAAGATCAAGCATCCGATCGCACCCATCGAATTGGCCAAAAGCGTCCGGTTACAATCTACAGATTGGTGGCTCAACACACGATCGAGGAAAAAATCGTCGATTTACACAAACACAAACGCGATCTCGCCGATAGTCTCTTGGAAGGCGCAGATCTGAGCGGAAAAGTCTCCACTACTGATTTATTGCGGTTGATTCATGAACAACCTGTCGATGTTTAGATTATTTCAGGAGCTGAATTTCAGATCCGGTGCTCAGAATGCCAGCATCGATCGAGTCCTCCCCACCCGAAGCTGTTCGATTGACCCATAAATCGCTATGCTAGAGCAGAAGAGAATAGGAGAACGCAAGATGAGCTTTGAGTATCCCGAAAATTTACGTTACACAGATACCCATGAGTATGTGGAAGTAACTGCAAACATCGCTAAAATCGGCGTGAGTGCCTTTGCAGTAGATCAGTTAGGGGATATCGTATTTGTCGAATTACCTGAGGTTGGAGAGATGATTACCAAGGGTACTGCCTTTGGATCGATCGAGTCTGTTAAAGCAGTTGAAGATCTCAAAGCACCAGTTAGTGGCAAAGTAATTAAACGCAATGATGCCGCGATCGATGCACCAGAAATCATTAGCACAGATCCCTATACTGGGGGATGGTTGCTCGAAGTTCAAGTGGATGGTGTCAGCGCACTTGAAGGTACATTCTCAGCAACTGAATATCGCGGTAAAGTCGAAGGTGTTTAGGGCATCCTAAAGGAAATAGGGATGGTGACTGGATCGACTCAGCCAAATACCTAATGCCCAAACCTAGCCAGATCTATTACATTTAAGTACAATCGCTCTCACTACCTCGATTTCTATGACGCAATCTTTATCTCGGCTTGCTAATGCAGCTAATATCTCTAGTACTACCGCCGCCGCCAATCCTTGGGCAGATGGTGAGTTTATTCAGCGGCATATTGGGCCACAACCAGCAGACATCGATCAGATGTTGAAGGTATTGGGTGTAGCCAGTTTAGCCGAGTTAATCGATCGCACGGTACCAGCGGCGATTCAATTGAAACAGCCTTTGGCAATTGAAATAGTAAAGAGCGAATATACTGTCCTAAATCAGCTCAAACAAATCGCCGCTAAAAATCAAATTTTCCGCTCTTACATCGGCATGGGTTATGCCAATTGCATTACCCCTACAGTTATTCAAAGAAATATCTTAGAAAATCCTGGTTGGTACACTCAATATACGCCCTACCAACCCGAAATTTCTCAAGGTAGACTCGAAGCTTTGCTTAATTATCAGACCGTAATTATGGATCTGACGGGAATGGCGATCGCGAATGCGTCATTACTCGACGAAGGTACAGCAGCAGCGGAAGCGATGTCGATGAGTTATGGAATTCAGAAGACGAAATTTAATACGTTCTGGATCTCGGAAGCTTGTCATCCGCAAACTATTGACGTAATTAAAACCCGGGCGATTCCATTAGGAATTGAAGTAATTATTGGCGACCATCGATCGATCGATTTCAGTCAAGAAATATTTGGGATGTTATTACAATATCCCGCAACTGATGGGGCTGTTTATGATTATCAATCAGTAATTGAACAGGCGCACAAAGCCGGAGCAATCGTCACCGTCGCCGCCGATTTACTCAGTCTCACTCTATTAAAGCCACCTGGAGAATTCGGCGCAGATATCGTCGTCGGAAATACCCAACGTTTCGGGGTACCATTAGGTTATGGTGGGCCACATGCTGCATATTTTGCGACCAAAGATGCCTACAAACGTCAAATCCCAGGTCGATTAGTAGGAGTATCCAAGGATAAACGCGGTAAAACTGCCCTCCGATTAGCCCTCCAAACTCGCGAACAACATATTCGCAGGGATAAGGCGACTAGTAATATTTGTACCGCCCAAGTCCTCCTGGCAATTATGGCAGGGATGTATGCGGTTTATCATGGCCCAGAGGGATTGAAATCGATCGCATCACGCATTCATAATCTCACTACCACCCTCGCTACTGGATTAATTAAACTAGGTTACTCGATCGGCGATGCACCTTATTTCGATACACTCCATGTAAAAATAACTGGAAATGCCACCGCCATCTTAGAACGAGCAAAATCTCAGAAAATTAACTTGAGATCGATCGATCTAAATCACGTCGGTATTTCCCTCGATGAAACCACCACCCCCGCCGATGTGATGGATCTATGGCGGATTTTTGCAGGCGATAAAGCACCCGATTTCACCTTCTCCGAAATCGAAACTAGTAGCTCCACATCCAGCATCCAAACCTCCACACTAGCGCGAACTTCCGAGTACCTCACTCACCCAGTTTTTAAAAATTATCACTCTGAAACCGAGCTACTACGTTACATCACCCGCCTGCAATCCAAGGATTTATCTCTCGCCCAAGCGATGATTCCCCTCGGTTCCTGCACGATGAAGCTCAACGCCACCTCCGAGATGGTACCAGTAACCTGGGCAGAATTCGGGCAAATTCACCCCTTCGCACCCGTCGAACAGGCCCAAGGGTATCAAGTGTTATTTGATGACCTCGAACGCTGGTTAGCCGAAATCACTGGCTTTGACGCGATCTCCCTCCAACCAAATGCTGGTTCCCAAGGCGAATATGCCGGACTATTAGTCATCCGCGAATATCACCAACAGCGCGGCGATATCGATCGCAATGTCTGCCTGATTCCCCAATCCGCCCACGGTACCAACCCCGCCAGCGCAGTCATGGCGGGAATGCAAGTAGTACCGATCGCTTGTGATCATGATGGCAACATCGATGTCGCCGATCTCCGCGCCAAAGCCACCCAACATCAAGCCAAATTAGCCGCCCTAATGGTGACATACCCCTCCACCCACGGCGTATTTGAAGAAGCAATCGTCGAGATTTGCTCGATCGTTCACGAACACGGCGGACAAGTCTACATGGACGGAGCCAACCTCAACGCCCAAGTCGGTTTATGTCGTCCTGGCGACTTCGGCGCAGATGTCTGTCACCTCAACCTCCACAAAACCTTCTGCATCCCCCACGGCGGCGGCGGCCCAGGTATGGGGCCGATCGGCGTAATGGCACATCTCGCCCCCTATCTCCCCACCCACAAAGTCATCCCTATGGGTGGCAAACAAGGCATCGGCGCAGTCTCCGCTGCCCCTTGGAGTAGCGCGAGCATTTTACCGATTTCCTGGGTCTACATCGCCCTCATGGGTGGAGCAGGTCTGAAATTAGCGACCGAAGTTGCCATCCTCAATGCCAACTACATCGCCAAACGGTTAGAAAATCACTACGCCGTCCTCTACAAAGGCACTAACGGCTTCGTCGCCCACGAGTGCATCCTCGACCTGCGGGAGTTCAAAAAGACCGCCGAAATCGAAGTCGATGACATCGCCAAACGCCTAATCGACTATGGTTTCCATCCCCCAACGGTATCTTGGCCAGTTGCCGGAACAGTCATGGTAGAACCCACCGAAAGCGAATCCCTCGCCGAACTCGACAGGTTTTGCGATGCAATGATCGCCATCCGCGAAGAAATCCGCGAAATCGAAATCGGCAATGTGGATAAACAAAATAACGCGCTCAAAAATGCGCCCCACACGATCGTCGATCTGGTCGATGCTAATTGGGATCGTCCCTACAGTCGGGATCAAGCGGTATTCCCTGTGGCTGGGTTGCAGGATTATAAGTTCTGGCCAGCAGTAGGACGCATCGATCAGGCTTATGGGGACAGGAATTTGGTCTGTTCTTGTCTGCCGATGGATGCCTATAGTCAAGAGTAGTCGCACGTAAATCCCCTCCTCGGAGGGGTGCCCGACAGGGCGGGGTGGGTGGATCTCCGCTACCCACAAATCGGCAAACAACCATCTCACCACTAGCGGGTTAGCATGAGTAAACTAGATTTGGAGTTACTAGATAGTCGCACGGATCTACCCACCCCGCCTTTCAGGCACCCCTCCGAGGAGGGGATTTGCGAGTGGAGATTTATTAGTCCATCATTAGAGTATGAGATTTGATTGGGATGAAAATAAAGCGGTA
>JANYIT010000408.1 GCA_025358725.1 Chamaesiphon sp. GL140_3_metabinner_129_sub | reverse complement strand
GAGCCCGACGCTGCGGCGCGTGTCCGCGAGGCCATGACGCTGATTGAGCACGAATGGAATATTACAGCCGGCAAGGAAGGCCGGCGTATTTTTGTTGAGATCAGCGACAAAGTGGTCGATCTGGCTTGGTGGGCGCATCGTTAGAAGTAGGAGTACCACCATAATTAGCTAGGCTCGATGCTTGCTCCCAATCAAGTCTGGGTTGTTGGGGGACTGTAGGTTTAGCTGTAACTGTGGGTTGGATAATTCTGGGGGTTTGAGCCTTGGCAACGAACGAGCTTCTCTGGACGACAGGTTGGGGTGTTCTGGATGGCGGGATCTTGGCAGCAATCGTGCTTCGTTGAACGACTCTTGCAGGTTGTGGCGTAAAAGTTCTCATCGAACTTCCATTTCGTTGACTTTGCAGTAAAGCTTGATTTTTTCGCTCGCTCGCTGCTTGGGATCGAGCTGCTATTAGCTGCGATCTCTCTTGCTGGAGAGATTGGCGCAGTGATGCTAATTGGGATGTTTCCTGTTGTCGAGATTGGCGCAGTGATTCTAGTTGGGTTACTTCCTGCTGTTTCTGTTGTTGCAGAGATGCGAGTAGAGCCTTATCCCGCTCTGAAGACTGCATTTTGTCGATCGGTTTAGTTGCCGTAGCGGTCGCGACCGAAGGAGTTGTCGATGGAGCAGAGCTAGGGGTTGAGGTTGGACTTGGCGATGAAGCTTTCGCTTGCTCTCCAGCAACTCGTGCTGCATCGGCTTTTTGCTGTTCCATCACCAGCTTAGTTTTTAAATCGGCAACTTCTTTTTGCTGTTCGAGAGTCGATTTAACGGCTTGTTCGCTATTATCTAGAGAATCCGGTTTTTTAGTGACTTGCTGATTTGTAGCACTGCCTAGACCCCAAAGTAAAAGCATAGTCCCAACACCTAGAGTACTGAATAGTGCCAATCCTATTAATAGGATCTGAAGTTTTGGATTTTTCTCTGGCGGCTGCGAGTCTTCTTGAAGATCTGCCGCACTAGCAGGTTGAGATTGCGATTCTGGAGATAAGTCACCAAATTTCGGCAATTCGATCCCCATATTTTTAGAAACTTCTGCAAGCGATAATTTTTGGGCTGACATCTAATTATTCCTATTTAATATTTGTAATTGAGATAACTTCTAGCCCTTCAGCGCGAGCGATTTGAGCGGCTTTAGCAATTCCGATATCTTCATACTTACGAGTGACTTCCGATAATAGTGGTGGTGGTACAGCTCTAACGGTCATCTCGACGTTAATGTTTAATTTTGTCGGTTGCTCGTTACTACTATTGACAATTAATTGAGTGCCAGCAACTTTGACCTTCCATTTCCCAGAACCTAGAGATTCTGGTTCGCTAACTTGCTCGACGATGTATGCAGTTTGCACCGAACTATTGCCAGTTCCTCGCACGATCGATTGGAGTTCTCCCAATTGTTTGCGATAACTGTTCGCAAATTCTGGTTCTAAGGCAAGAGTATAGCGATATGCAGTAGTTGGAATTTTTCTGCCGCCTTCGACAGCGATACCAGGATCGGGAATATTCCCTTTTTCAGGTAGCGTGTTTCGCCAAGTGTAAATACCACTCATGGTTTTTTGAGCGAAAAACTTAATCAGCGTTGGCGAACGATCGGTTCCTGTGAAAAATTCGAGATTTTCGGTTTCACCATTACCTCTAGTGATAAATGTCGGCATCGATCGCGAGATGGCAGCAAATAACATGCCGATAATAGCTACTCCGAACAAAACATTAATAACGAGCAACCCAAAGGTGGCGATCTTCCAGCCAGTAATAATATTTTTTGAGCGGATTGTTTCGGAACTATCTACGATATATTCCTCTTGCCGATCTTCTCTCGAATCCTGGAGAATTATTGCCGATGAAGGTTCATCTTGTTGCGGAACAAAATTTGATATTTGTCTAACTTTCATAGTTCAAAATAGAGTGACAATCCGATAGCATAAACTATAATTATTTTTTAGGAATCATCTTGGATGGTGATACAAGTCCGATTAACTCAGTTGTAAGTTGACCCATAAGTTCGTAGATACCCGCTCCACCACCCTTGGCAATTACTCCAGCAATTATCGGTGCGCCGATCGCATAGCCTAGTTGTAAGCTATAGGCTGGCTGGCTTCCTGATGTATTTGCGTTGATAAAACCCATCATGGCACCCAAGATAGTTAATGAGAACTTGAAAATACCTAATCCCCACAATGAAGCAAACCAAATTTCCAGTGGTTTGGTATTCATAAATGAGAAGGCAAGTGGGATCGGTAAAGCCAAAATTGACAGGATGAAACCTTCATCAGCTATTTCACCAATCATCACAGACCAGCCATCTAGGATCGCCCCAACCAACCAATCGCGCAACCATTTATCTGGGTCATTTGCAAATTTAACAAATTGATTCCAGACGCTGTTATAGTCATACGAATCGACGAGACTATTCATTTTGGCTTCGGTATCGGCTAATTCTGTGACAAGTTCGGGATTCGCCACCGATAGTTTAGCTGCGACAACCATCGTCTTTACATCTTTAGTACACTGGACGTATGCTGGATTCGGAATGACATTTCCTGGCTTGGCGGGATCGGGATCGGCGATAGTCTTCGGTAACTTGATACAGACTTGCATTTGATTACTAATCGCCTTCACAGTTTCATTGTCGGTTTTTATCCCCGCAAGTTCGGCATTGACACTTCCGAGTAATTTTGTATTGGTGGCGATCGAACTATCGATACCTCTAATCAGGGCATAGTTACCGATCGCAAACACCCGCGCTCCATAAGCATTTCCCACGAACATAAATGTGATGAGTAGGAGCGTTAAAATCCTCAGCAGATGATTTTTAAGGTTGTCAAAAGATAAGTCGGGAATAATTGGTACCAGCCAAAACAATACCCCAACTCCAGCAATGACTTTGCATGGTTCGACTATTGCCATCCAAAAAGTATCGGTGAATGATGCTGCATTCCCAGTGATGAGAATGCTAATTATCTTGAACAGTGCTTGCTCGTACTCACTCGCAATTACAGCAGGATCGGTTGAGGCGAGGATTGTAGTGTGAAGAATATCGGCAAACAAAATAGCTCTGCTCCCTGTAATAAAAGACTGTCTATCGATTCGATCGAACACTATAAATTAGATCCAGCAAATATTACTTGAAGCGCACAACCGAGCGCGAGCTTTGATTTTGTTAGCGTCAAGATAAGTGGTTCTCAGCGAATCCATGTCTGCTTCAACTCGTTTTTGCTCGTCCTCAGCGAGACTCCGTTGTTGTACCAGCGCGTTGTGCTTGGCTTGATTTTCGCCTTGAGATAAATTAGCTAGCCCGATCGTATTGGCAGTGGCACCCATAATTAAACTTTGGGAGAGCATATTGTTCATCGCTCCCATGCGGTTAAAACTGCTACCTGCTTGGGCACTGATATTTGCTTGAGCTGCACCAGTCGCCAATGTGGAATTATTAGCATCGCCAGTCGCACTCATAATCGAGGAAACTGCTTTGTTGGTGTTTTGGCGATTAGCTTCGGCAACACTGGCTCCAGACTTAGATTTAGCTAAATCCAATTGAGCGATTACTGCTTTTGTGTCCAAACCTTTGCCATTAAGTAGGTTTGAAGCCTGATAAGCAATCATCTTGCCTGTAGGATCGTCGGTTTTGACACTACCATCTGGATTTAACGGCTGGATATTACCCGCTGCATCGAGTCCGTAACTGCCAAAGTTAATCCCTACTCCAGTACCGCCGTTCATTCCTGCCGTTACTTGTCCGATTTGTGCCAAAGTAGGTTGCTGACCGGATAGTACGCTTTGAGCGATCGGTGCATATTTCGACGCAGTTGTCAGAGCTGAAGCAATATTCGGATCTAGCCCTGGGAATGCACTGACGATGCCACTAAAGACAGTGGATAAATTGCCATTGCTCGATAAGATCGACTGAATGCCTTGGGGATTGAATGTGGGATTTGCTGTTGGGTCGGTGGGATTTGCCGTGGGTGTATCGCCTGGAGCGACCGAGGATGGAAGTGGATTGGCTGTTCCACCAAGAGTTGCTGCCTCAGCTCCGAGTGGGAGTAAGCTCATCAGAAAGCCGGACATGAATGCGATCGTCAGTAATAAAGAATGTTTCATAGTAATCTTCTCTCAATTAGAAATAAGGGTAAGTTCGTCGATCCGACCATTGGTGGCTGCCATGCGAGCTTTGCGCTCTTGCTGCTCGTCGATATTATTGGCAGTCAGAGCCACCAACGAGGGCGGGAGATAGATTCGCGCCGCAGTAAACCGATCGTCTATTTTGAGCAACCACTGGCTAGAGCAAGTGGCTTTATCCGGCTCAAAATCCTTTCTGGCATTGTTTAATGCCAATGCTTCGGGGACTCCCAGCAATTCGGGATCGCAATACTCGCTCAAACTATCGCCGATCCTGCCAATCAGGTGATAAGAGAGCGCATCCTTGATTTTTTTCCCACCCGCACTCTCGAACACGCTACTCGGCTCTTGCGCGGCAATCATCAAGCGCATTCCCGCTTTGAGTCCGTTGGCTGCAACCCGCCCGACACAGAGTGAGAGCGGATCGAGATCGAAGGTAATTGAGGCTTCGTCGATAAATAGCAACGATCCTTTGCCACTGGCAGCAGCAATCGCTCGCCGCATTGCCGCTGCATACATAATCGTGCCGAAGACCGCAGCATCATCGTTATTACTAACCCCGCGCATCGCGATCGTCATCAGGGGACTATCGAGTTTGACGGTACTGGGAGAGTTGATACTTTTGCCATAAGAGCCATCGATCCAGCGTTGTAATTGCAATTGGATCGTGCCGAGGGTCTGAATGTCATCGGCGGTTGCCTCTGGAGGATTTATCCGCTCGATCGTGCAAAACCTCTTGAAGTCAGACAGAACCGGATAATCCTGCCAAGCCAGAGAGCCAATCCCCCCATTTATTGCCCTTTCGTACCGGATTAAGATCCGATCGTCTTTGAAGAAGATTTTCAGAGCGGTTGTCAGCATCGAAATTACCTTACTGCTACTCACGCCCTTGAGTTCGCCCTTCCATCCTAGAACCATTGAAGTCAGAATTTGAAGGATAAACTCTTCATTCTGCCTTTTCATGTCCTCGCGAGTCTCTGGGTCGATATCTTCAGCGATTAGAGGTGTCTCAAAAAAGTTAATCGAGTCGTTAAAAACATCGATATACGCCCCGTTCATGTGTTCGGTAAAAGCCTTAAACGAACTCGCCTCTTTTGTCGGCGGTTGGTCTAAGATGGTGACTGGGATTCCTTGGCTGAGTGCTTTATGGTTTAAAAACGCTGCGAGTAAAGTTTTACCCGATCGAGTTTTACCCCAAATCGCGGTGTGTCCCATGTGTGTGAACGGATCGAAATAGACGGGCGAACCTCCTTTGTTGGCAATAAATTCGATTCCAGATTTATGTGCGTTAACTGTCGTTACCAGTGGGAAGTAAGCAGCCACGATTTCGGGACGTTCGCGATCGCGTCTGTCGCGGACATCCACCAGCATCGATTTTGCATAAAATGGTAGCGATGATACCCACAGCGAATCAGAAGTATCAACTTCGAGCAGTACAATCGCTGGCGAGCGAAAATGCGAGCAAAAGTCACGAGCGGCAAAGTGCATCTCTTCTAAAGTCTCCCTGTAGACAAACATACAGAGCGAAAATTCAACACTCGTGTCGCCACCGATTAACATCCGCTCTGTTTCGAGAGCTTCTTTCATTTCCTCGTCTGCCAAAACGTCAACAACTTTTCCTTTTTCCTCTATATCTTTCTTGCGATAATGATTCTGGCGGATGAGTTGCTGGTTGTTGTAACGAACGCCGAACTCTTCGGGACGCGATAGCTCTAGCACGATTCGATAATCGTAAGCCGAGCTAATCGCCATCAAATTTGATAGATAATGCAGTTGAACTTCTTGATACGACTCATTACCCGCTTCTTCAAAGACTTTTGGTTGAAGTTTGAGTAGCAGACTACCAACGTAGCGACGATCGACTTTGATGTGGTCGCGATTAGAGGAAGGCACCGCAGATGGATAGCGCATCATCACGGTTGTTGGATGCAGATCGGTACGTTTTGTTTCGCCGATAGTCCCTTTGTGTAGATTGAATTCGATTAGTTGTGGTGGTGGTTCTGGTTTGAGTCCTTCGATCCGATCGTTAAAGCGATTTAATTCTTGCCAGCAATGTTGCCAGACTTCCTCGCCAGATAGCGGAGTCGCCTTCAATTGGAGCTTATCTCTAAATAAATTAGACCACTCAAAAAAGCCTTGCTCGTAAGCATTGAGGAGGACTGCATCGATCGTTTGTTGGCGAACTTCCTCGATCGAACCCGACAGCCTTTGATACCAAAGAGTACTAAATTTGATGATTTTCTCGATGAGCTTTTGCTCTCTAGCTCCTAAGTCAGGTGTAAAAGTGCCCATCAAAAATACTTGGTGGGGGCGACGTTGACCGCTGATGTCGAGATTCTGTAAAATTAGCATTTCCTCAGCGATTAATGGCTGAGATTGGGGCGATGCTGTTTCAAATTGATTCACCAATTCATTCAGGCGGTCGGTGCGATCTGAGAATGATTGAAATTCAACGCGCAACTTTTCGCCGATCGGTAATTCGTGCCCTAACGATGCGATCGAGTTAATAATCGATTTAGCTGCTACTTCGCCAAAATCGTCGTGAATGCCTGGGCATTCCCAAATGAATCGCAATTTGTATTCTGGAAAGTCTACTTTATCGCTGGCGTTCAGCAATAAAGCACCAACTTGAGTACCATTTGGCAAGGTATAGTTGATGATACTTTGCAAATGCGTTGAGGTTTCTAGCGGGTAGAGCAGCTTCTTTTTGCCCAAACCTTTGTGCTTTATCTTTCTTAGTTCTCGCTCTGGTTTTGGGGATTTACTGCTTTTCTTATTTTTCATGACCGATAAATAAACTAAAATAGCTGAACCCAAGCAACTGCTTAAAATTGATTTAAATTGATACTAGTCACTTTTTCCTGAGACGAGCTATCGACTGAGGGTTTAAATCTGAAAGTGGCGATCGATAATTCAGGCATCCTCGGGTGTAATTTTTTGGTTCCCTATTTCTGGCTAGTACGTCTGCCATTCCATCTTTTAGAGAAAGTATGGCTGTGAAAAATAAAGTAACAAAAATAGCTGTAACGACATTGCCAGGAACCTTTAAATATCCTAGAAATAGACAGAAAACCACGATTAGTGCCAAAACGATCGCGACATCGCGAGGGATACCCATCATCTTCGCTCTGCGTCTCAATGCTCTATTGACTTCGATTCGCGTTTTTCTTTCCATATAATTAGGTAAAAGCTGTCACAGCTATTAGATATTTATCTCGATTAAGCACCAGTAAATATAAAGTTGATAATTCGATCTGTCGCAATGACGAGAATTACTAGGACGATGATATTTAACATCGGTTTAACTATCCCCGAAAAGTTTTCTCGATCGTATTCTTGATATCCCAAATAAGCTTGCCAGATACAAATGCCACCGACCATCAGCAGTACAGCCCAGGGGATCAGATTGACAATGGCAGTAAACAGAGTCGTAAATAGCGGCCCTGCGACTGGGAATCCAGCCATAATCGTGGCAATCTTGGTAGTCGATACTGTTACGAAAGCATCATAGATTGGGGCGGCATCAGCTTTAGGTGCTAAGTTCCATCCCCAAATAATCGGGGAGAAACAGGAAATCAAGGCGTATTGTATATACTTCCAAGAAATTTTGTTTCTAGGTGGTTTGCTTAGTGAAGTGGCGTAGTTCATGATGACACTCTATATTTTTAGGAATATAAATTTTTACTGGATTTGTTCTAAGAGAATACCGATCCAACGACGAACTGCTTAGGCACAAATATTTAGACCCAAAGTTTTTCTTAGATCGTTGTTAATCTAAGCTTCAATTGACAGACAATCGAATGATAATAGCCATTTATCGAATATAATAAACTTGACTTAATTAGCTGGTCAGGTTAAATTCATCCTCTCCTTTATCCGCATGAGATTATAGACGATCGCCAAAAATAATCAAGAGCAAATTGCAAAATAAACAGAAATTTACAATTGACAAAAAAATGGAGTGGTTATTCAGCTATTTAGCTGAATAACCAC
>JANYIT010000391.1 GCA_025358725.1 Chamaesiphon sp. GL140_3_metabinner_129_sub | reverse complement strand
TGGATTGCATCAACACCATATAGATTGAATCTCCCAGGATGATTATCTTTTTGTTCGATTATTTGATGGAATTGAGTGCTTAGATTTGGGTCTAATTGTGCTAATATCCTTTGAGCGTGTAAATAGAGTTTGTAAGTATGTTCTTCATATGGGATCAAATGATGTTCTGCTCTCAAGACCCCAGCGAATGATATTAATGTTTGTATAGCAATAACAAACTTACCTCGATCGCTCGAACTATTAGTGCTGTTGATGGCATTATCAACCCAATTAATTAACTGGCTAGACTTGCTTAGGGAATTCATTTAATAATAATCCTTATTTTAGTGTGGATGTACTTAGTACCAATATATCACAAACGCTAGGTTTTTGTCCCTGTGTAATGTAGAATCAACCCCTCAACCCCAGCCTCAATCAACCACACCTCGACCATTATCAACCCAATCATCGACAACTTAATCTTTCGCAGGGGATGAACATTAGACAGTCGGAGATGGTATGGATTCTTTTCCGATCTGGGGACTGGACATCATTATAAACTTTAAAGTTGATGGGCTAGATAAGCTTACATCTGCTGCCAACAACCTTCTGATCGACAGCTTTACAAGGTAATTAGACTTCTCGATCGACAATGTATTAAAAAAAAGTGATTGTTTAGGCACAGTATTAGCAGATTTTTACAATGTGGAACACCGTTCTACTAATTCAAAATCTATTCGTTCTAACACCTTTAAGTGATTTTTATGAAAAAAATTTAATTAGGGCTAAAGATCTCACCGTTTCCTAATTCACAGTCTTATATTCTGACAAATAGCTGATGCAATGTTATCTATATGAAATGTGAAATTGAGTGAAAAGGCACCGCAGTGTTATATTTATGTTCGAGCGAGATTTAGCTAGAGTTAGGTTCCCTTGGGTTGCTTTCATCAGTCAACCGATCGGACATCCCGACCCTCAAATAAAACTAATTATCAACCCTGCTAAATTTCAAAAATTATATCAAATCTGGCTCCTAGAGAATTGTTTACGGTATGAAACAAGATCTGAAGATTCTTCTCGATCGATTTAATACTTTTGATGGCCAAGATGTATTGAAAATAATAAATAATGAAAAAGATATGCAAATTGTAATTTGCATCTCTTTTTTCATAACTTAATCAAGAATCGAGTCTAGGATTTTGTGAATTGTCATCACAATTGACTGATGGAACCTCCCCGTTTCCTTCGACAACTTTTTCCGAAGATTCTGGTGTACTAGGAGCTTCAGTGCTTCCAGCAGCCTCAGATGCTTTAAGAGCAGCCTCAGCCTTAGCTTGAGCAATTAGAACCGCTTCGGGAATATAGTCGGGGTGATAGGGGAGCAAACCCGTGCTACCCAGAGCCTGAGTCGCTTCTCTGATACATTTAGTCAGTCGTCGCTTGCTAGAGAACGGAATCCAGTCAGAATTGATTGCTTCACCCCAAGGAATATACTCACTAAGGATCTTGTTCTTATCTTCTGGTGCAATCAAAATCTCAGGAAAATAGATCGACTGGAATTGATATTTGTCGAGCAGAGTTTGAACCTTACGATCTTCATCGAACCGATTCCAGCGGATATTAGTAGCCGCACCTAAATTCTTCACCAAAATGTGGGGGATTTTGCCCCCAAATACTTCGACTGACTCCTCAAATAAATCTAGAGATTCTGGTGTACCATTAGTGATAAAATAATAGACAAACTTAATCGTATTCTGCGGATCTGCCAACATTGCAACCACATCATTCTGATAAAGCCAACGATTCACATAACTGGCTACCTGGGAAGGTAAAACAATCATCACATCAGTCGTCTTAGCGATATCAAAAATTTTATCAGCTAGGAAATAGTCATCACTACTGCCCGTAAAAGCAACTCGTTCTGGAGCTAAAGTCGCTGTCTGAGTACCAGTATTACTAGGATTGTAAAGACTTTGAGGTAAATTATTATCTTTAACTTCTACCTGTTCGCGAAATTGCTGATATATCTCTGGACGATAGGTTAAGCCCACATTAGGAGTCGAAGCATCGGCATCAATTAGGTAAAAGGGATGATTCGCGGCTGTCATTTGTTCTGCTGCTACTGAGGCAACAATGCTCTTACCCATCCCACCTTTTTCACTACCAAAAATCGAGATTAATGTTTGTGTTGGTTTAGTCACTTCAATTTTTATTTCAACTGGTTTTGGATCTTTTACTTTTTTAGTTGTCTTGCTTGCTTTGTCGGTAGCCATATTCTCTATTACTCACTTTTATTGGTTTTAACGATGATTTTTGGCTGTGGCATTAAATATTTCCACATACAATAGACATCCGCCATTCGCGACTGATACCCATCGGGTACGTCCAGAGTTGGCAGCTTGAAAGTACTACTGTTAAAAATCACATATTTGTCTTTGTAGCGCGGGTTCGGTGTTAGCTTCTTTACGAAGTATTCAATTAGTTCTGTCTGAAGAACATCTCCTACCCCACCAGCCAACATTAGCTCGTCGATCCGATCTGGAAGTTGCTCGTTTAACCAGTTGAAAATCGAGTTGCAGTAATTATCATGAGCCAGTTCAATTTCTCGAACTAGAGCTTGTAATTCACTAGCTCTCAACTCCGCTGTGGTGTTTCGTAAAATTGGCTCAAGACAGGCTGTATCCTTCTGTTTGAGCCAATAATTAGCGATCGCTGAAGAGAGATTAGGCAAATCGTAATTATAAGTTACTGTTTGAACTGCCTTCACCCAGTGGTTGAAACCGAGATCGCAAGTACCAATTCCGGTGGTTTGATGAAATTCACTGGCATAGAAACTTAAATTCCGATGTCCCGCCATTAAAATAATGGCAGTTCCAGAACTTTCCCGACGATCGACTTGCAATAAGTGAGCGATTCCAGTCCCTTCAGGATAAAAATTACACTCAACTAACTGGACGCTAAATACCCCAATCGGTGTATCAAAGTCAGCTAATGCAACTGTTAAAGCGGCTTGAATCCGTTCCCGATCTCGAAACTCCCCAGGCGGTAACAGACAACCTAAACTCAGATCGAAGCTGGTGCCTAGATTGAGGCGTTGAGCCATTATTGACACCATGCCTAAGATTTTATAGACGATAGTTTCAGATTTGAGTGGCTTGAGCGGTTGAGTTGCACCCAATCTGGTAGCTAATTTTCCAACTGCAAAATAGTTAGCATTAACACCCACAAACGATCGATTTGTCAGATCGCCATCAATTTGTTGGCGATATCGATCTAGAGTTTCACTGCGTTGTTCGATAACAGCAGAGGACATCACGATGGTGACTAGTTCCTCACCACTCGATCCAATACATTTAAAAGAACTCGCCCCATCATCGCAACCCAAGTGTAGTCTTTTCTTTCTCCTTGCCATAAATATTACTTGCCGTTTAGAAAGTCTGAGACTGATTGTGATACTCTTGCTCCCCCAACAATTAATCCCTTACCGTCATCATTGCCGTTTTTTCGATCGGATGAAGACGAAGTTACCGCCTGTTGGAGTGGTACCTCCGTCTCTACATTCACCTGGGGAGGTGATGGCAAATTAACTACCGCTCTCGGTTTAGGTATTACCGCCTGAGCTGATGGTGAAGATCCCCAAATTAGCCCACATTGAGATAAAAACTCATTTGGTAAAATGATTTGGCGATCGATCCGATGGAAGTTAAGTACACGGTTAATTTGACTACTCAACGCCAACACCGATTCTGAAGTTGCCAATTCAACCTCTGCATCCGAAACGCTTGGATCTGTGGCTAAGGCGTAGGAGTAATAGAAAGCATCAGCCGCTCCCATTAACTGGGATGCGATCTTGCCCGTATCTCTCAAGTACTTTGCTAGAAGAACCTGACGAGAATCAGCTTTAGCGATATTCATCATCAGAAAATCGCGAGGGGGTCTTTTACTCATTAAAATCTAGGGGCTGTTTCATGTCCAGAAAAATGGCACATCTTACACCTAAATTATCTATACCAAGTATTGATATGATAATAGCCATATTGCCGAAGTGTATTGACCATCCATATGCCAAACTCCAGCTATATGACCGATCTCGCACCATTTTAGCTTTAATTCTTATTACTAACCACCACAAAGATCGCGTATTTACCCTAGAATTTACCCGCAATTGTGCCGATCCGAATCTGTTAGTGAAAGCGTAGAATTGAGTGCGACCTGAAGCTGGTTGTGGGGAGGAGTAGCCAGCAGTACCTCTCGTGTTGCACACTCGTCCCATCTGCGATGGGAAACGGTAGCTGGCAAGGGCGTTCCCCCCTTAACCCCCCTTTCCACCAACCCATAAGTGAAGGTTCAAACCATCTTGGTTAGCCTCCGAAATCTCACCCAAATCATAGTACTTTGCGTAACTGTACCGTCGCGATCTGCATCGCGACCTATAGGTAAACTAAACTTAAAATCAGCCGATCTCTAGTAAAGCGTAAGCGATAGTGTCAACAAAACAGACTGGATCGACAACCGAAGAAATTATCCTACTCCAGCCCAAGAGAGTTAATAACATTACGCTCCGGCTTACAGATGATGAATTAGACACGATCGAGGAACAAGCCCGTAAGCTCAATCTGAATCGCTCTGACTATCTCCGCCACCAGGCGTTAAAATCCGTTCGCCGTTTTAAACCCAAACCCCTCAAAAGTCTCGACACCCTCCAATATCGAGAACTGGCACTGATTAGAAAAGAACTCAGTTGCCAGGGGAATAACCTCAACCAAATTGCGAGAGCCTTAAATACTCTGCTCAAAATGGGCGTACCTGTCGAGATCGATATTGCACGACTAGAACAGATTGCCAGTGAAAGCTATCGAGCAACTCAATCGATTCTGAGACTTCAAAAAAAGCACAATAACTAAGATGATTGGGAATATCGGTGGCGGTGGTGGGTTTGGCGGATTGCTTGGTTATGTGCTGGATAAAGAGAAACAGCCGCGTATCCTCAGTGAGAATATGGCAAGTGATACTTCGAGCGATTTAGCCCGCGAGTTCAGAAGAATTAGTAACGGTAATCCCCGCATATCTAAACCCGTCAAACATATTTCAGTCTCATTTGCTCCCGAAGATGGGGTGGTTGAGGATTGGCTCAAGGAAGCGATCGCTTTGAGACTGCTAGATGGCTTAGGATATCAGGAAACTCCCTACCTTGTCGTCGCACACGATCGAGACGATCCTGGACACGATGCAATCCACGACCACGATCATATCCATATCATCACGAGTGCGGTGGACTATGATGGCAAGCGCGTCGATCCATCTTGGGAAGCTTATCGGATGCAATCGATCCTCCGCGAAGCCGAGATTGACTTTGGACTGCGACAAGTTACATCCTCTTGGGAGGTTAAGCGTGAGAAGGCTTTCGGGCTGAAGCTAGATTCCGATCTCGCTCATTTTGTTGCTGATTCATTCAAAGATCGTCCAGACCTTAAAACTTGGCTCGATCGATTGGCGCAGTCCGATATCGATGTTAGATTCAACATCAGCAAGAATGATAATGTCATGGGCATTACCTACCTCAAAGATGGGGAAGTTTGTAAGGGTAGCGATATTGGCGCGAGTTGGGCGGTGGTGAACGATCGAGTGTCTGTCACTGCCGAGGATCTCCCGCTGATGCAAGCGACCAATATTAAGAGCCAAGAACAACCCGTGCGGTTGAGTAAGATCGATCGGGCAATGTTCGATCGGGCTGTGGAGATGGCAGTGCTGAAATTAGGACGGCATAAAAAGTTTAAGAACAGTCGGGCAGATATTAAATTAGATGGGGACACTTTAACCGTGGTACGGATGCGACCCCATCGGCTGATGCTCAAGGCGACTCAAACAAAGGATGGTAAGTGGGAACCAGTGGGCTTCCCCCACGTTGAGAAAAGAGATGTCGAACAACTCGAACGCTTCAATGGGGTAGAGTCCAAAAAGTTTGAAACTTTCCTTCAAGATGGGACTGTAGCTCCAGTGGATAATTTTGACCAACTTGATGGTTATGTTGTCAGCGATTTAGACCAGGAGCAAGATGAATACTTTGAGGAAGAAGGTTTGATCTTGTAAACCGAGACAATCTTAATCTGAGGTAATGCCGCGCTCGATGATAAATAGTCTTAGTTTCCTTCTGGAGCTAATTCTTGTTCGATTTTCATTAGTAATGCTTGAATTTTTTTCCATTTAGTGGGATTCTCCCAAGCTTTGCTGCCTTGCAATTTTTTCATTGTTTTACCAATCCGGATCGGCGGAGTTTCTTCAACTTCTTGCATTTCTGCCCCTTGACTTTGCTCTTTCCGCCAATTTTGAATTTCTTTCACCGACCATTTCTCATCGATCGCTTGTGCCAGTATTTCGATTCTTTTTTCTGGGTCGTCGATCTTGGCGATCGATTTTGCTTTGGTATATTCAATCTCTCCGGTTCTGATTGCTGCTAAAATCTCTTCGGGCAGCTTGAGTAGGGGTAAGCGAGTTTCGATAAAAGAGATAGGGGTTAAGCCCTTTTTGACCTGTCCAATCACTCTGGCAACAATTTCTAGGCTTTTGTCTTCATCGCTTTCCCCGTCAGTGGAAACGTTTCCACTAGCTTTTTGGTTGCGGAGTCGATAGAGGAGAGATTTGACTCCTTCTACTTCTAGTTTTAACCAATGTCCGAGCAGTTTTAAGATATATTCTGTCTCATCGATCGGATTGAGATCTTCTCGGTGCGAGTTATCATGCAGGGCTGCTAGGTATGCTTCTTCATCGCTGAGTTCGACGATAACGATCGGTACGGTTTGGAGTTGTAACTCTTTGGCACATCTCCATCTCCGTTCTCCACCTATTAATTCATATTCGTCACTTTTCCCTGCTGCTGCTCTAACTACTAGGGGTTCTAGGATGCCTAACTGTTGGATGCTGGCTTGTAGTTCTAACAAACTCTCTCGATCGAAATATCTCCTGGGCTGAAAAACTGAGGGAACGATCTTGCTGGGGTCTACTTTTTGCTGGGCAGTTTTCTCAGCGGGCTGTTTTCTGTCTGAGTTAGTTTGCTCGACCACCCCCAGGGGGTTCGCTTGCGCGATCGCTTTGATATTTTTGCTGAATCGACTGCCTAGTGGTTGTGGTTTAGCCATAGTTCTATTTGGTTAGTTTGATAATTTCTTGGGTTAACTGTTTAAAATCTTGGATTGCTGGATGCTTAGGTCGATATTCATGCAGCGGCAGTCCGTATCCGCTGGCATTGGCAAATTCTACACTATCTCTGATTGCTGGAAATATTTTCACGCCTAATGGGTTGAATAAGTCGGGCAGTTGCTCTAAATATTGTCGCTGCTGCGCTTTTCCAGCATTATAGATGCTGGGGACTACTCCGAGTATTTGTGGCTCTGGTTCTAGTTCTAAGTCTGCCCTGACAACTTCAATCCACTCCAGGAGCTTGACAGAACCGTTGATTGACTTTACTTCTAGTTCGATTGGAATCAATATATGCGTTGCTGCGGCGATCGCATTTTCACAGATTATCCCCAAACTTGCTGGGCAATCCAGGATGATTACGCCTTTATCTATTGGATAGCTCTTGAGTCTCTTTTGCAGTATGTACTGTCCCCTTCTCTTGATAGCCAGAGTTTTTTCGGCATCGGTCATTCCCAAATGGCTTTGGCAAACCATCAGATTTTTGACTTTCCACTCAGGTGGTACGCTTAGATGCCACTCTGTAAAGTCGTCTCTGAATAGTCCGATTGTCGAGTTTTCGATTTCGACTGGTTCCAATCCGGTTAAAATATCTAGGCTACAATTTGAGTCTAGATCTACTATCCCAGTTGCAACCTTCTTTTTTGCTAACTCGTAAGCTAGGTGTGCGGCTAAGGTCGATTTCCCCACCCCGCCAGCATTTGCCAGTATTGCTATTACTATTTTGGTCATTTTTTTTGTTAGTGGAAACGTTTCCACTTGGCTTTAGATCTAAACATATACTGTCAGGCTTTTAAATATTTGGGAAAATTTATCATGGAAGATATTTATTGTTTAAGTCTAATTCCAACTGTTGATGTAAGTCTACTGACAATCGGGGTAATCGATCGATCAAATCGGCAAGCGTTAACTGCCAATTTTGCTTGTGTTGCCGGGATTTGCGTATTTTGGGTAGTTTCAACTTCAGTGATAACTGCCCTGGTGTCGGCTGAGGACGATGGCGATGCATTCGTAAATGACACCCACTGCACAGGCAAACGAGATTCGACCTGTCGTTCTGGGCGGGATTCCCATCTAGATGATGAACTTGCGCTGATAGCTTGCGTCTGAGGGATAAATCTAAGTGGCGGTAACTATTATTTGGCGGCAAACACTTCAAGCCACAGCGGTTACAACGATAACCCGCTGCTTGCTTGACTGTGGTGGCAACTTCCGTCCAATTATCTGGATATTCCAGCGTGAGAGCCATAATTCTAAATCTGAGATTTTAATCATCACCGCGATCCTTCACAATATAAATTGTCCCACGCCATTACCCTTATAAATCCCATGTCACAAAATCCACACGATCGAACTGTCGTCCAGCCCTACTTAGGATTTGATTGTGCCCAGTTATCCCCAACCGAAGCCTATCGATTGCTCAACCATGTGGTTGCACCGCGCCCAATTGCCTTTGTCTCCACCATCTCTGCTGATGGCATTCCGAACTTGGCTCCATTTAGTTTCTTTATGGCGGGTGGACTCAATCCCCCTTCAGTTGCCTTTTCACCACTCACCAATCGTCACGGACAGCTCAAAGATACACTCCAAAATATTCAAGCCATTGGTGAGTTTACGATTAATGTCGTCAGCGCAGGAATGCAAGAGCGGGTAAATATTGCCTCGATTGATTTTGCCTCTGACGTGAGCGAATGGGATCGAGCTGGTTTTACTCCAGCACCCACAGTTAAAGTTCTTCCCGCACGAGTAGCCGAGAGTGTAATGGCGATGGAATGTCGGCTTTATCAGATCGTCTCGCATGGAAACGATGTAAATTCCGCAAACTACGTCATTGGTGAAGTCGTCTACTTCCATGTCGCTGAGTACTTAATGGTAAACGGAGAAATCGATCCAACTCAGGTCAACTATATCAGTCGCATGGGCGGCAATTGGTACGATCTAGTCAACAGCGATTCAATGTTTGAATTGAGTCGTCCACAAAGTCCTAAAGAGATGAATACCTAACTCTGTTGCATTTGTCGTCAGGAGATCGTGGTGTTGTCTGTTGAGACTTGCCCGCTAGAACCAGAGTCTATTTGTAGATTTTAAGATCGATCGATTGTAGACACCACATTTCCTCCTAATCTTGCTGGTAAGCGAGTATATCTTTTCCCCATCCGATCTTGTCTCACCGCCAAACCAATTGCCTTATTCGATAAAAATCATCCCGCAGTGAGCATCCTAAATAAAATAGCTAGTAGTCTAGAAAAATTGGCAGTAAAATCGTGAGTAAA
>JANYIT010000330.1 GCA_025358725.1 Chamaesiphon sp. GL140_3_metabinner_129_sub | reverse complement strand
TTCTCTCTGCTATATCTTGCTTCTCTGATACTTCTTTCCACAGATTCAGAACATTACCCCGGAGTCGTCACTCAAACGTCAGTCAACGGCGGAAGTGGTAATTTTGATGGTGTCGCTTTCGATTCGAGTAGTGGCAAAGTTTATTTAGCTGATGGTGGTAGCGTTTATCAGGTCTCATCAACAGGTGCAACTACTTTATTTGCCAGCGTGCCTAATAATGCTGCGGGTTCATTAGTATTCGTGCCTGATGCTTCCACAGCTACTCCTACAGCAGTTCCAGAACCATTCACAATCATCGGTACCCTCATCGGTGGTACAGCAGCTCTGAGAATGAGAAAGAAGCTCAAGCAAGCATCCAAAGTTAATTATGTAATTTCCTAAGCCTGTGAGAATGGGCACTGTCGGATGCTCGATCGCTAGAATCTATGCAGAATAGAACTGTAAAGGATTTTACGATCGCAGCCTCGGTTCGGCTACGGCAGATTATTCTGTAACTGGCTGCAATCGGGCATAACTGGCACACGTAACAAAGCTGTAACGAGTTTATTAAACTCGTTACAGCTTTGTTGTAGCGTATCAAATAATTGTGTTTCAGAAAGGCTCTGTTTACCCCGACATGGTTTATTTGCGGAGTCTCTTTTTGAAAATTGCTGCTGCGGCTCCACCGATTAGTGTACCAAACACTGTCAAAGGTTCGGGGATGCTTGTGGGACTACTAGTCCAACCGAGAGAATTCATTGTGCTAATATCAGTCGGTAGTTGGGATACCAAAGGTTCAGCGGTACCCATTTGCCCATAGCCAAAAGGATCGATAGTAATCCAATCACCACCAGTACCAGCAGCATATGACTGTAAGTTTGTGACTCCATTATCGAGTGAGAAATAATCTCCAGCATTATTGTTACTGCTGTGGCTGTCTCTGACTCCTGGAGCCGTGAAACTAAACAGATCGTAAGGAGTAGCATAATACGTACCATTAGTACTTGTGACTCCATCTACCCTCCCCATAATTTCGGAAATTTCATGTTCGGCAAGGGAAACAAAATCAAATTTTCCGGCAATGGCAGTACTATTGTACGAATAGCTATAATCTGTATTAAAAGTAAAAAGTCCGTCATATTGCTTAGTATCGCTTGGATTGGATGACGATATAAAAGCATTTTGTGGCGAGAGTCCTAATGCTTTAGCCTGTGCATTAGGGACATAGTAAGTAGTACTAATACCAGGATCGGTTGAAGGTAAACTGCTGAAATTAATGTTAGGGCTATTATTTTTAATTGCTGTGCTGATTCGATTGTAGGTGGCACTAGTATAACCACTAGAACTGCTTGTCCCAATAGATCCACTAGAACCGAGACTTTTACCGATAACGTCAATATTCAGCGTTACATTGTTGCTAAAGAGACTCGAATATTCATTGGCAACCAACTGCGTAGCTTGTTCGATCGATGCAGCATTCGGATCGTTTGTAACGCTAGTATCGTAGCTTAGATTGAAAGTTAAAGCGTTAGCAGATCGCCCAAATCCTATTGCAAAGCCTATGCCTAGTGCAGCAATAATAGTAATCTTATTCTTGTTATCCATCTATTTCCGTATTGACATAACTAAAACCCAGAAACGTTTGAATAAACTTTTGTGGGTTTACAGAGCTTTCCTTAGAAAAGATACCCAAATTAAGCCAAATAACTTACATCTACCCTCCTGAAAAAATTCCTTTATCACACCCTCAAACACCAAAACCCCCTACCAGCAGAAATTAGGGGGTTTCGCGTTGTCAGATTTATCAGCACTCTAGATAATTTCTAGCTTATTGCTTTACAGTTGAAAAATTACACCGATTTGAAGTGGGCTGTAGTATCAGCAGCTTAGCGTTCGAGAGAGTCGAAGACCAAGATCCCTCTAAAATCGATTCTAAGTGGTCTGAAATTCACTCAATGACTACTTGTAGGAAAAGCTAGTCAAGGCATCTTAAAATCGATTTTTGCCGCCGCAGAAAGCATCCTTCACTAGGAGTGCCGCTGTAAAAATCAATCTCGAAAAAGCTTAGCAAAGAACAAATCAATCTCAAACCGTTACACAGACTAAATTTTAGCACAAAAAGCCCATCTTGCATGGCGATGGAGAGGCGGAGAGGGCAGGGGTTAAACCCAGGAAACCCGAAGGGCTTGACCTTGACCGACGGGCTAAAATTGGCAATCCCAACCGACCAGAAAGGCTTGCTGGCTCTAGTGTCGTCGTGTCGGTTGGGTTGCTAATTTTTCCTAGCCCGTCGAGTCAAGGTTTTCCGGCAACTAAGCACCAAGTGGGTCTTCCCTGCAAAAAAAAATTCGTGAGCGACAGCGAACACGATCTTCAAGAAAAACGTGAGCGATTAGCGAACTCCTTGTAGTCAAAAAGCACCTCAAATGTGTTCCAAAGTTTCTTTTTTTGGTATTTTTTTCTTTTCTTTCCGGAGATTAGAGAAAAGATTAAAGAAAAAATAGGAAAACAAATAAGGAGTAAATTTTCCAAATCTTGTAGTTTTGTGTCTCTAAGGTCGAACTTTTTGTGTCTCTAAGGTCGAATGTAGTAAATTGTATTTTCTGAAATGTGTCTCTAAAGTCGAACTTTTTCCCTCAAATTACAGTTGTAAATCGTGAAATGTGTCTCTAAGGTCGAACTTTTTTGGAAGAATGTGTCTCTAAGGTCGAACTCTCCAAAAATGTAATTTATGAAATATACATTGAGAACTGAGATATTTTAGTTAATTTGTACTATGCTAAGCGCGTTCAACTTTCACGATATTTTGCTCAATGGAGTAGCTTTTGAGAAAACCGATTTTGATTAGCTCTCCAAGAGCAATCTTAACTTTTGCCTTAAAGCCTGCCTTCTGCTTATTAACGCTACCCGCAAGGTCTGAGAGGAATTCAATGCTGACAGGAAAAGGCTTTTCGTGACTGCTGTAGTAATCATGCAGCTTTAGGCACAGTGGCTTGTGTCTTAACTGTTTGCGTTGTTCCCAATCGATCGCCGTCCAGTCATTATCACCAAATAGCTTTATGAGATGCCGATTGAGGTCTAACCTATAAACTTTGGTAATTTTGTCGAGTACATAGCCATGAATTAGGCTTCCTCCATAGGTTTTCGTATTAGTATCAATAACGACCGCGCAAGCTATCATCCGCACTATTGCGATATCAAGCCGCTCGTAAGCATTTTTACCAGTTCCCAAATCCATATACTTGAGAATCTCATGGGCGGTGAACTTGCACTCCGTCCCTAGTAGATCTTTCTTCATTAAGTCAACCAAAGCTAGCCATACTGTCAAATCCTCCTGGTTTAGTTGCTCTCCGGTGTAGGTAATAGTGATACCTTGCTGACTAAATATCTCTGCCTTCTTCAAATTCAGCCGATCTTTACTCTGGATCGCAGCAAACAAGGCAGAGCGCAGAAAGCTATTAGGCGAACCGCGTCTATCCTCACGCCAGGTCGGAAGGTATACTACACCACTCTCTAACTGTAGCGACCTGCAATCATAAATCATCAGGACTGCAATCATCGCGATTTTGAGACCACATTAACTGCAACTATCCGGTCGCTTGAGACCGAATTAAGTGCAACTGAGACCGAATTAAGTGCAACTGAGACCGAATTATTTGCAACCAGCCCGCAATCATAAATTTGAGACCACATTAACTGCAACTATAAATTAGGGCAGGTAGAGTAAAGAAAACGGACGTTTTCTTTACTGCTGTCAAGTAA
>JANYIT010000286.1 GCA_025358725.1 Chamaesiphon sp. GL140_3_metabinner_129_sub | reverse complement strand
GGGGTTAGTTAAACTAAGCGACCATCTCACGACAGCCGCTCGTCTTCAGAACGCAGCATGAAAGTTTCACTTCACTGCGCTCCTCAATGATTCAACCCTTGTCATGGGTACATCTGAGGTTTAAACTTCCATCTAAACCTGTTTTCGTGTCGTGGCAGTGACGATGCAATAGTTGAAGGTTGTTATCCCCATTTGTCCCACCTAACGAGCGAGGAATAATATGGTCAACTTCCCAAACATCACCATCTCTAAAAATTAGACCGCAGTGATTACATTTGCTTTTCTGCTTTTTTAAGAGCTTTGAGACTCTTGTTGGTAATTCAGGATGTCTTCCTAAACGCCCAGCCCAATAGCCAAGTTCTCCATCATAAGGTGACTTCTCACCTTTGACCTTGATATGTCTAACGATCGGAGTTTCAGAGTAGGTTAGAAGAGTCGATTCTTTATCCCCAAATACCCAATTTCTATCGCCGACAGACTTGAAGTATTTTTTAAGAACCCAGGTAACTGATTTCTTGGGATGACGACGTTCACACCATCTTTTAAGACGTTGCCAAATTAGATGATCTAATTTAGAGTAGGTTCTCTTACTAACTCCAGAAGAGTAGTAATTCGCCCAGCCACGGATTATCGGATTAAGTTTTGAAACTAGTACCTTTTGAGGTGATGAATTATGACGACTAATAATGTCGGCAATTTTATCATAGTGTTTCTTGACTTTTTCCTGAGCTGGTTTAATTAGTGTTTTATAACCTAGTGGCGATCCATTAGTAGATTTACCACTCTGATATTTTCCGACTTGATACTGGCGGATATTGAAACCTAAAAAGTTAAATCCATCAGAAGTGTGAGAAATACGGGTTTTTGATTCACTAAGTTCTAACCCTACTTCATCCAACCAATCTATTAATATAGCTTTGGCTCGATCTATTACTTCTCGGTCTGGATGAAGACAAACAAAGTCATCAGCATACCTAACAAATGTCAGGCTGGTACGATTTTTGGATTTGTCTCCTTTCAAAGAGTTCGCTAATTGCGTTATCCTATTTTCCATTCCATGAAGTGCTATATTGGCTAGGAGTGGCGATATGACTCCACCTTGTGGGGTGCCGATATCTGAATTTTCTCGTTTGCCTTCAAACACCCAGCCAGCTTTTAACCATGCTTTAATAACACGTCTAAGCGTAGGTGATGTGTTGATTTTACCTAGCAGATAGTCATGATTAATTCTGTCAAAGCATTTACTAATATCAGCATCTAGTACAGTTTTTTGTTTGCATTTAATACTGTTAAATATTGCTTCGATAGCATCATGAGAAGATCGTCCTGGACGAAATCCGAATGAGTTTGGCTCGAATTTAGCCTCCCATTCAGGTTCTAATACTAGTTTTACTAATGCTTGACAGACTCTATCTCTTATTACTGGGATAGAAAGAGGACGTTGTTCACCATTAGGCTTAGGAATTAGGATTCTGCGGGCTGGTGATGGTTTAGATTTCAGGTTCAAGTTTTGGGCAAGAATGAGCCTTTGCTTTGAGGAGATGGATTTAATTCCATCTATTCCAGCAGTTTTCTTACCTGAATTATCCTGTGTAATCTGTCTGGTAGCTAGTAAACGAGCATAGTATGAACGTGTCAATGTCCTCTGTAATTTGCGAACTAATTTAATATTGCCATCACGAGATGCTTGGAAAATCCGCTGTTGGAGCTTAAACACAGATCTTTCAACTTTACGCCAATTGATTTGTGACCATTCCACATTATTCAGTTTTTCAACCAGATATGTTTTAGACATTTAACTCTACTTGGTAGCTTTTCCTTTTAAATCATTGTCCAGAAGTGGGCGTATCTAAAATATTACGTTTTAGCATTGGCTTTTTCTGGAATCCTGTCTCATCTAGCATCCGGTTAGCACCTACTCAAAAAGAGAGCTGGGATGAGATTACTTCGTTCCTGATGTTGATTGGTTGTACCTTTAGATGTCCCTAATAAACCGAGTCAAATTGGAGGTGTTGTTGAATACTACAAAATTATTCAACCTCTGACTATTGCCTTTTGGCTCCAGCGATTCAGCCTGATTGCGCTGGTTGGGTTTAACGGTCTTTTGGAAGGGATTCCTATTCGTCATCATGGGTACTTGCTTGCTCGCCACCATCTTAGGCTGACAGTTTGAGAGCTTTTATCCCTGCTTTACGGGTTGAGGACTAGTCGCGACCGTAAGGGATATGCTTTCACTAGAACACTCTCTAGAAGAGGGCTTTCACCTCTATCAACATCAAGTTGTCAAGATTCTTGAGAATCTAGCTAACTATCCTTCAAACCTTTGGATTAGGCTGATTTCAGTTAAACGAATCGCACTTTGCATAAACCCTCCAAAAGGGGGATTAGTGAGAAACAAAGTTTGACACAACAACCTTGAAACCCTTACCAGGAAAGAAAAGACAGTCTCGGAAATTGTACTTTTCAAGACACACTCACATTGTGTCGCTTTTCATGTCTCAAAATGCCATTCTTCGATCGTCTAAGGAGTAATGATACCCTCTCAAACCTATATCTCTTACCCGTTGTAGGACAATTTGGCAGCTCAGATATCTGCCTCTGAAAACTAGTAGCTCTGGTATATAAATCTGCTTATCCCCCCTTTTGGAGGGTTTATGCAAATAACCCCAGAGTCGCAGTTTGTCAGATTGGGGTATACCCCAGCCTGATGTCAACCGAAAGCCTTTGAAAATGTCAATTTAGAGTCCTTTAAAGCATTTATTGACATATTTTCTGACAGGTCATAGATTCTTTCCTGACATCAGAAATCGTTAGCGTGCAATTTTGTC
>JANYIT010000284.1 GCA_025358725.1 Chamaesiphon sp. GL140_3_metabinner_129_sub | reverse complement strand
GTTTCAATTGCCTTCAATACTTCGGATGATTCGATGATTGGATTGATTAGTGAGAATTCTTTTAGTTGCAATAGTCTGACCCTCGCCTATTCAAGATTCACCCCTAATCTACCTGCTTTTGGCTTAACCGAGAAGTATTGGAAGTGACTCAAAGAAGTGCGCCGATTCTCCAAAAACTCTTGGAACTCGATCAACAAATTCACGCCGCCTTCACAGAGATTTTTACAGGGAAAAAGTTAGGGAAACAAAGTCGAAAAAATATTGAAAAAATCTACTATACACTTCAGATATCGGGATTGATTAGCCCCAGTGATAGGCTTGATCAAGATTCAGACGAGCCAGAAGATCTGGAAGATGGAGATAATTGGAATGAGGAAGATTTTTTTGGTCGTCAGCAAAGATCTCCTTTTGATACTGAGGTAGAAACTCCCCAGATTGACAGAGATGAATTGAAAAAAATTCGTCAAATTTTCTTGAGATTGGCTGATGTTTTTCATCCTGACAAAACACTCGACGATCACGATAGCGAGTATCGTACCGAAGTAATGAAGGAAATCAATCAGGCTTATCAGTCTGGCGATTTGGCGAAGTTACTCGCGATCGAGAAACAGCACCAAATGGGCGAGCTGATCGATCGTGATAGTGAAGATGATCTGACACGGCGATGTGCGCGAATCGAACAAGAAAATGAATTTCTCAAGAGCCAATTTGCCAATCTCAAGCAAGAAGTTCGCCTGACCAAAAGTACGCAACAAGGATCGATGGTTACTGAATATAAAAAGATGACTAAATCTGGGATCGATCCAATCGGCGAACTAGTTGCAGAGACAGAATCACAAATAAAAATAATTACTGAAGTCTATCAATTTGTGACTGATTTTCGCGATAAGAAGATAACTATCAAAGACTTCATGAAAGGCCCCGCTGTTTTGTAACAAATGCAACAAGTATCAGCAGAAGAAATATTGATGGAGTTGTTCAGACAATTTTAGCGACTAAACTAATCAATCCTATTTAACCGATCGCGATCGCTAGAAGTATTTTGCTAGAATTTATTTATTATTCTGGCAAGTTTTATGAGCGAATTTTTTTCAGCGGCAGAGATTGATGAATTGTCAGCAGAGATCGATCGACAGTTATTATAGTTGCGTAAACCAAGTGTAGCGGTTTATCGCTCTGGGGATGAGTTAGAGCCAGGTGGTGCTTTGAGCAAGCAGAAAGAATCGATAGAGAGCTTTTTGGCAAAATTTGGGTGGGCAGCTAAGAGCGAACTTTGTGACGAAAAGGGGATGCTCAATCAGCAATGGCAAAAATATTTAGATCTCGATAATAAAGATGCTCTCAAGCAATTGGGGAATGTATTGTTTGGTATGGGTTTTGCCAAGGATGCTGTATCGACATTGGCTGTCGCCGCGATCGTGATAATCGGACGGATCGGGCTGAAGGCTTTTTGTAAAGATTATGGGAATAATACATAGAGCTGCGACGAGAAACCAAGATCCCCGACTTCTTGAAGAAGTCGGGGATCTGCCTCACAAGTCAATCTTGCATGTGGGCATCCTAGTATTTGGCGTAGTGTGTAACCCACCCCTAGCCCCTCCGAGGAGGGGAATATGAGTAAGTATGGCATTGGAATTGAGTTTGAGCTTTGCGGCGATCGATCGAGTTGGTGATGGGCGACAAATCTCGATCGCGGCAAGTCAGCCGAAGATTTTGCGGTTGCCGTGGGAATTGTTGTGCGATCAGAGTGGGACTTATTTGGTACACGAGCAGCCTCGGATTGCGATTAGAAGACAGCTAGCAGGGGCGGGAGGGGGTCGGAAACCTGTGGAGGTAAAACCGAAGGCTCAATTGCGATTATTGATAGTGGTGAGCCGTCCTGATGGGGCGGGGTTTATCGATCCGAGGGCGGAGGCGCAGGCGGTATTACAGGCGATCGATCAAACGATCTATACAGAATTATGTGATGTGTTGACAGGTTTAGGGGAATATGATCGAGCACAGCAGGCTTGTAAAAATTCGTTGGAGATCGACAAAGAGCTTGACAATCGGCGAGGATCTACCGTCGCTGAAGCACAGTTGGGCACTCTCGCAATGTTATAAGGCGATTTAACCACCGCCATCGATCGATATCAGTCAACCCTGGTAACTTTCCAGCAACTCCAAGAACCAGCAATGGAAGCGGTGGTTTGGCATCAGTTGGGAAGGGTGTATCAAGAAAGTCGGGATTTGGCAGCAGCCGATCACGCCTACCGAGAATCTGCCAGAATCAGATAACAACAGGGACATATAGCTGGAAACGATTCGGCGGGTGTTGGCGGGGGAACGGGATGTTGAGGCTCTGTGGGATGATTTGGATGCGGATGATTCGATGATTATTGCGACGATTTTGCGGGGAGTGTGACGGAACCCACCCCGCCCTTCGGGCACCCCTGTCTTGACGTTTTTATTCAGATC
>JANYIT010000283.1 GCA_025358725.1 Chamaesiphon sp. GL140_3_metabinner_129_sub | reverse complement strand
GTTTCAATTGCCTTCAATACTTCGGATGATTCGATGATTGGATTGATTAGTGAGAATTCTTTTAGTTGCAATAGTCTGACCCTCGCCTATTCAAGATTCACCCCTAATCTACCTGCTTTTGGCTTAACCGAGAAGTATTGGCTCGGGACCCGCGCATTCAGGTGTCTTTTCTCGCTGTAGGCGGTTGGGATACTCATATCAACCAAGGCGCAGGACAGGGGCAATTAGCCCGCAATCTGGAGCAATTAGGCAAAGGTTTAGTCGCGCTCCAAACTGGATTAGCAGCAGCTTATCAAAATACGACGATCGTCGTAATGTCTGAATTTGGGCGGACGGTGAAGGAAAATGGCAATGGTGGAACAGATCACGGACATGGAAATGTGATGTGGCTCCTTGGTGGTGGTATTCGCGGCGGTAAGGTGTATGGCGAGTGGACTGGACTAGATCCAGCGCAGCGGCATCAGGGCAGAGATTTAGCAGTAACGACAGATTTTCGCGATGTCTTGGGAACAGTGCTAACTCGGCGGTTGGCGGTGGATGCAAGTAAGTTGCAGCAGGTTTTTCCTAAATATACGGGACAAGTGCTAAATTTTGTCTAGGATGAGGATGACCTAGATTGAGTGATGGCACAATCCTTAAGTTGACACGTATATGCGAGTATCCTCAGATCTACGCTTTTACTAGCTGCAATTACCCCTGGCGAAAACCGAACGCCCAGTCAGAACAGATAGAGTAAAATTGTTGAACTGTTCCCATTTAGTAAATAATTGTGTCTTGTTCCCAGCATAACTGGCTATCGCAAATCCGGATCGGTATTATTCGTCCTTCTCAATCGCTATTACTGTATTGTATTGCGGTTTGTTTTCTGCTCTCAATGTCTGGGTGTAGTGGAAAATCCTGGCAAAATACTTTCGCGCCAGATCCAAAACTCCAAGAACCAGTTGCCGTCGATGCAAAAGCTGTAGAAACTCCAACTAAATCACCTGAAGATACACTTCCCAGCGATTTTCCGCTATATCCGCAGGCGAAACTTCAATCTACAGAAAAAACTGAAGATAAAGGAACCGTCACCACCTGGACAACTCCAGATCCGATCGATTTTGTCTACAAATTTTACCAAAAAGAACTAGCTGCAAAGCAATGGGAAATTGTCACCTCACCCAGTGATAGTAATCCACAGCTAGCCGCAAAACAGGCGCAAACAAGTATCTCAATCGCGCCTCAAACTAGCACGGATAAACAGCAGTCTGGAGTCACGACTTATACGATTAGTGTGCTAGCGGCTTCAGCTTCGCCAACGCCGACACCAACAACTAGCAGCCCCACTCCAGCAGCATCTCCTACTGCCATTAACAAACCGAGCAGTACTTTTCCAGCAGCTACTACAGATTATTTAACAGATTTGACCAAAATTGGGGTCTTAACCAGTGCTGATTCCTCCGCCAATCGTGTCGTCACCCGCCGCGAATATGCTCGGTGGTTAGTTGCCGCACATAACAAGATTACAGGTACTAAACCAACCCAACAGATTAAATCAGCGACGACTGATGCTAAACCTGTCTTTCAGGATGTCCCCAGCACCAATCCTGATTTTCCTAGCATTCAGGGATTAGCTGAAGCTGGGCTGATTCCCAGCGCGCTCAGTGGCGATGCTACCATTGTCCTATTTCGTCCGGATACCCCTCTCACCAGAGAACAAATGATTCTCTGGAAAGTACCTCTAGATACCCGTCAACCACTACCAGCAGCCTCACTAGATGCCGTCAAACAGACATGGGGATTTCAAGATGCAGGGAAAGTCGATCCTAAAGCACTACGGGCTGTTTTAGCTGACTTTCAGAATGGTGAACAATCCAATATCCGGCGAGTTTTTGGCTACACTACTTTGTTCCAACCAAAAAAGACGGTTAATCTAGGCGAGGTTGCTATTGCTATTTGGTATTTCGGAGCTAATAGTGAAGGCTTGTCAGCTCATGATGTGGTGGGAAGTAATCGGTGAATAAATTTCATATTCCTAATTCTACAAGCGTTCATCACGCCACAAGCGACGATCGATCTAGTCTCGATCATTGAATCTGCAATTTGCTCTAAATTCTAATACAGTTCGTTCGCGGAGCGTGAGCTTTGCTCAATTGAGGATTGTCGTTGACGCAGCTTCTCGCCGGGAGCATCTGTTAATAACTTCTGTTCTAATTCTACTGTTTCAACTTCGACAACTTCCACTTCTACCAGTGGCGCATTAACAGATTGGGGAAGTCTCAGTGGTAATACTAATGGTTGTGCTGGAATGACCAACGCTTGTTCGAGCCAATAACTAGCTGTGGGAATCGTTCGTTCTAAATCTTCTAATGGACGAGGAATTACCATGATCGATCTCAGTTCGCCAATCCGCTCGGCGACTGACATTCCCGCATCGAGCGCAAAGGTAACATTAGAAACCGTACCCCGAATAATCGCTGTACAAAAACCAGCACCAGTTTTTTCATAGCCAGACACATGGACATCCGCTGTCTTGAGCATCGCATCCATCGCTCCTACCATCGGCGGAAATCCACGAGTTTCGAGCAAACCGATGGCGAGATTCGTCAGCTTACTTTTGCCGATAACTTGCGCTAACATGCGATCGCTAATTGGCAACACCACATTAAGATTGGGTGAAGGACGCGATATTACTGATTGATAAATTAATTCATCCATCTGAGCCGCGACTTCCGCGCCTGCGGCTACTGCCAATCTCACATCGGGAAACCTACCGCGAATTACCGCAGTACAATAACCCCCACCAATTTTTTCATAGCCAACCAAAGTAACATCAGCAGATTTGATCATCATATCTGCCGTTCCCACCATCGCCGGAAAGCTCCGAGTGGATATTAACCCGATGGCACTTTCGGCATGAATAATAGACATGGCTGGCTATGAATATTCCCCCAAGGGTAAAACAGGTCGTAATTCGCAAGTCCTAAGTCATTTTAAAGACTAGTTAATCCGACCTTCAACTTGGTCGCGAAATTCTTGGACTTCTTCAGTATAACCAATTGGCAGAATTCGCTCAACGTTTGGATGGGGACGCGGAATGATTACCCAAGATTCTAGGGTACCACCGTAGACTTTCTCAACGACCTCTACACCAGCCGCCATTGCCTGTTTGACCTCGGAAACGTCACCACGCACGTTAACGGTAAATCTAGCACTACCAGCCCGCAGGTAGCCCACCAAGGTGACACGTCCAGCCTTGAGCATGGCATCAGCAGCAGCCAAGACAGCCGGAAATCCTTTGGTTTCGATCGAACCAACCGCCTGTTGAGAACTCATTGAATCAGCCATGAAATATATATTCCTTGTAATAATAAATTATTCGTTCGCGTAGCGTCTCCACTGGAGAATCGAGAGAGCTTCAGCAGATCGCTTTCAACTTTCAACTCTCAACTTTCAACTAAATCACACCCAAAACTCTTCCGATTCCGAGGTATATTGCATCGGCATGACGCTATCTAGATTTCCGGTTGGATGGGGAACAATATAGTGACTGACTAAAGCACCTTTTTTGGTGGCTTCGCAAGCCAAAACACCCGCCGCAACAGCTTGATTCACTTCGGACACAGGGCCGCGAATAGAGATCATAAACTCGGCGCGTTCTGCCAAACCATAGTAAACCAATGTGACATTCCCAGCTTTGAGCATCGCATCAGCAGCAGCTAACACAGGCGGAAATCCATCGGTTTGAATCGTCCCAACTGCTTGTCTGGAACTTCGAGTTGCCATTAAAAAATATACTCCTGGTCGATCGACTAATAACTTTTAAAATAAGCTTAGAGAGGAAGACAGCGATAATAACTGAGATCGTCTCTAGCCACTATAATTTTTTAGTCCAACCAACCGATATCAGTATTGTTGCGACGGCGAAGTGTTTCTTCACGAGACTGAGTAGGACGAGCAGTTAAAGACGCATGAGATGTGTCTTTTTTGACGATAGCTGTAGTAGCTTTGGCTTTGGCTGGAGCTTGTCCTTGTTCTGCTAATTTAACAATCATTGCCTTAGCTTCATTCAACTCTTTTGTCAAAGCATCAAATTTCTGCTGTTGAAGTTTTGCTTCCTTCTCTTGAGCAGCTTTGGCTTGAGCGTCGTCGTTGGTTGGTGGGTTCATATTCGTGGTGGTTGTAGGAGTAGGCGATGGACTGGGCGCGGTAGAATTATCCCGTGTCGGGATAACTAATGGTTGCTGCATTTCTTGCCGCAACACATCAGATGCTGATGTTTTTTTCTTGTTGACAGTCATATTTAGTTCCAATCTTTCCAGATTTCATTGACAACACAACGGTAGTCGGCGGCTGCGGGTGCGGCTGCGATACCTTTACACTGACTAATTGGCAATCCTGACATTGCAGCACGTTCGTGAATTTTCAAATTCCTGATTACTGTATAATAAACCGGAATCTGACACTGCAATAAGGTTTGTTGGGCTTCTTGCGCTTCTCTCAAACCGCGAGAATTTACCTTAGTCAGCAAGACACGATGGCTAATCTGGGACGGAATCACCACCTGTCTCACCGTGCGAATCAATGCGGCTAGATCCATTGGTGCGGGAGGAGTTGGCAACAGCAAGTAGTCTGCCACGGGCATAATCGCCTCGAAAGCCGCAGAATCGAGCGCAGGCGGCATATCTACAACCACGATGTCGTAATCTGCCCACTGTTCGCGATTCACACCTTTTAAGTCAGCCAGTGCGGTAGTCTCAAAGCCCAAATCTCGACCTTCAGACTGCTGTACCCACCAACTTGCTGATCCTTGCGAATCGGCATCGACTAATAGTACCCGATGCTGTTCGCCAAAGATGGCGGCGAGATTAATTGCGGTTGTCGTTTTCCCTACACCGCCTTTCCCGTTCAACACGACGAGAACTTTGGTTGACTTGAGTTTTGGTGATGCTGTTTTAGTCATGAGTTCAACCATTGGGGAAAAGCTGGCGTTTGAGTCGATCGAAATTAGCACGTCCAGCGACATATTCATTAGATCGATGTTCGATTTCAACCGTTTCTTTGGTAGATCCACCATCAAAGGGAATCGGTGGTGGTTCTGACTGGTAAGTACTCTCGACAGGTGGCTGTGTTGCCATCGCTGGTGTCTTCACCGTTGAGGTATCCCAGGCATCACTGGTATCCCAGATATCTGAAGGCTCTGGAGCATCTACTGTCGCCGGAGATTCGACAGGGGTGGGTAAATCTGGTGTTTCCACCACAGATACTTCACCCCGACTGCTATCGCCCAAGATTGAATGAGTTGGAACTACATCCCCATCCTCAATCTGTGGATTGATCACCGTCGATCCCGCGCCAATACAGACATTTCTGTCGATCGATCCAGTCCCGACAATCAGCACCCCGCGACCGATGCACACTCCCGCCCCAATATCAATATCTCCACCCGATGCGTGAACGATCGTTCCAGCACCGATACATACCCCAGCCCCGATCGTAATCCGACTATTTTCCTCGGCTTGGAGTAATACCCCAGGCGCAATTGCCGCAGTTGGATCGATCGAAACATTGCCATCAAGATGGACGGGTACTACCTCCCTGGATAAAGATCGGAACTTGGTTAACATCGGGAGTTGCTCAGGAAATCCCCTCCCCGTAGGGTGGGTTGGGAAATCCCCTCCTAGGAGGGGTGCCCGTAGGGCGGGGTGGGTAGATCTACGCAGCCAATCAAATCAAATAAACTCAACTGTTTACTAGTAACTTTTTGCCGCTAATCGATCGTGCTAACGTCTAAGGGCGTTGGATAATTTCTTCATGAACGCGACGTTTCGCTTTCTTATCGACTCCAATCAACCGCACGTATTCACCTTCGTGATCGTTTAGACAAGCTTCCAATTCAGAAATCGCATCTTGAATCCGAGTAGCTGAAACTGGCTTACAAGTGTGCCAAGAACTGCTCCGAAAGCGACGAAGATCGGCATGTTCGGTGCTGATTTGGTAGCTATTTTCCAGCAGGCGACGAACGGATGCCACGATTTCAGCACTGAGGGAAGTTTTGACACTACCAGCCGCAGTTGCTGTTCCAAACGAACTATTGAAGGAGGTAGCACTAGAACCGCCCGTACTGAGCGTAACTGGCTCACCTGGCTTATGAATCACAAGTTCAGTTACACGGCGACGAGCAGTCGTATCGATGCCAATCAGCCGAACATAGTCATTCTCGTGTTCAGCGACTAAATTGGTCAATAATGAGATCGCTTCATTATCGCGAGCACCTTGATAGGAGGGGCCACTAGTCCAAGATGTAGCGCGATAGCGACGAGCATCTGCAAACTCAGTCCCAATCCGAAAACCTTGAGCCAGTAGTTGTTTGACGATTTGAGCGACATCGCTGCCGCCACCACCGTTACTGCCGCCGCCACCATTACCATTGCTTGCAGCGGCAACACTTCCACCACCAGCACTCTTCGATTTACTGACTTGAGTTACCGCACCGTCAGGGCGTTGAATCATCAGTTCTAATACCCGCGTGCGCGTTTTGGTATCGACACCCAGGATTTGAACATATTTACCTTCATTCTCGTCCAGCACAGCCGTAACGCTCGCTAACACAGCACTTTCACCACCTTGGGCGATGGGCGCACTAGTCCAAGAACCACTACGGAAACGACGAGCATCAGCATACTCTACGCCCACACGATAGCCTTGGCTTAATAAACGACGAATTTCTTGGCGGACGCTATCACTAATATTACTCATATCTTCGATTCCGAATTAAATCATTAATAACTTCATAAATAATTTCTTATCGCGCATCTCGTTTGCTGTATGTCAAATCATTACCCACAACAACTGTATCCACGATCGCCACAATCAGCGCATCGACAGGATAATGGTCTTTACTGGAGACTTGACGCGCAGCACTACCCAGACTCACTAAAACTACTTCTGTTAAACCTGCACCCACACAATCGGCGGCGATCTCATATTCTGGCAGGTCATTACCTGCCGCATCTAGCATTTGCACGAGCAAAAACTTAGTCCCAGTTAAACTCGGCTCCTTGTGGGTACTGACTACAGTACCCAATACTTTAGCTAGCTTCATTTAGCTATTAGCGGCGGCTACCCATTGCCAAAGGACCTGGACCATTTAAGCTGTCGCGGAACTTCTCGACATCTTCGGTATAGTTCATAGGCAATACGTATTCTAAGTTCTCGTGAGGACGAGCAATGATGTGAGTCGATAGTACTTGTCCGCCATTGACACGTTTAACAGACTCAACACCTGCAGCTACGGAAGCTTGTACTTCAGATACATCACCACGAACGATTACAGTTACGCGACCGCTACCAATTTTTTCGTAGCCAACTAATGTGACCCGAGCGGCTTTGACCATGGCATCAGCAGCTTCTACAACTGCGGGAAAGCCCAAGGTTTCAATCATTCCAACTGCAATAGACATTATCAATGACTCCTAAATTTTCTAGTTAATGTAATATTTAGCAAACGTAACCTAGACGCGGAATTTTTCTACGTCTTCGGTGTAGTTCATAGGCAATACGTACTCAAGGTTCTCGTGAGGACGCGCAATGATGTGAGTCGATAAAACTTCGCCACCATTGACACGCTTAACCGATTCCACACCTGCTGCCACGGAAGCTTGTACTTCAGAGACATCACCACGGACAATGACAGTTACCCGTCCGCTGCCGATTTTTTCATAGCCAACTAATGTGACACGGGCAGCTTTGACCATGGCATCAGCAGCTTCCACAACAGCAGGAAAACCCTTGGTTTCAATCATTCCCACGGCAATAGACATATATTTTTCGTCCTTAGAGTAAATTTGTAGTCAACGACCTTCACGAGCATTCGCGCCGGATCGATATTTATATAGAACACACCAATTTTTTCAGAGATTTTTGTCTATGAAAACTCGAATACTGTATATTCGCTAAGGTCAAGCATAGACTGAGACGTGACGCTTTGGCAATATAAGCAACAATTTTATTTTGTTAATTCAGTCATCAGAATGTTTTATGTGTTGATGTTTCGATCGAAGATATCGCTTCGACCTGTAGAATACTGGACTGCGGATCGCTAAAGGCAGGTCTACACTAAGCGGAAAACACTTTCAACTTCTTGAAAAGGTGCTCTACTTGCGGAGTTGGGTCGGATGGGGAACCCATCCGTGACCCATACCCAAGCAGCGGCTCTCCTTTGGACGGATTCCCCGTCAAAAAAGGTGAGACAAGACGGGGGAAAACCCAAGACCGCACTTTTCGCTTTCAACTTTCAACTGATTTAATGAGCAATCCACTGAGCCTCCGTAACGATGAAAATCCCGCCGAGTTTTTTGAGTAGAGGCTGCATTGCGGTGGATAGCTGTTCAGCCATTTCTAGCTCAGTACAAATAATCATAATGTAACTATTCGTGATCAAGTCATCACCAGAGTAACCGTGTTCGCCGCTACCAGAGACGTTATTAATCACGGTATAGCGTTTCACTAGATTCTTTTTGAGAATCTTCAAGACAGCGGGTACTTCTAGATAACTGACAATAATTTCAATTTTTTTAACAGACTGCAACATTTTCAAACCCCCAATAATTTAATTGCTTGTAGATAGATTGGAATACCAACAATAATGTTGAACGGAAATGTGATGGCAAGAGCCATTGATACATACAAGCTGGGATTGGCTTCGGGTACAGTCATCCGCATCGCTGCTGGCACCGCAATGTAAGAAGCACTAGCACAGAGTACAGCAAACAGCAGGGCATCACCTTGTCCCATGCCTATTATTTTGGCTAACACAATGCCAATCAAGGCATTGGCAATCGGCATCAAAACTGCAAAGCCAATTAAGAACATCCCCGTTTGGCGGAGATCTTGAATCCGACGAGCAGCGACGAGTCCCATATCGAGCAGGAAGAACATCAATGCGCCATAAAAAAGGTCTTTTTCGACAAACAAATGTACCTTATGCCAGCCATCAGCACCTGTTGCCACACCAATAATCAGGCTACCAATTAATAGCAACACCGATCCATTCAAAAAAGCTTCACGTAACACTTCACCCCAAGAAGTCTCTGAATTTTCAATTTCATCAACTTCATCACCAGATAGAGCAATTTGTTTGGTAGCAAAGACTCGTACTAGGATCAATCCGACGACGATCGCGGGGGATTCCATTAGTGCCAAAGCTGCTACCATATGACCACCATAGCTAATCTGAAGTTTATCGAGCAGCGAACTAGCGGTAATAAAAGTTACGGCACTAATTGATCCATAAGTAGCAGCAATTGCGGCCGCATTGTAATTATCTAGCTTAATTCGCAAGATAAAGAAAGAATAAACTGGCACGATTGATGCCATCAATACGGCTGCAACTAGCGTGGCGATAATTAGCGGACTCAGACCGCTATCATACAATTCATGCCCACCTTTAAAACCGATCGCAACTAGTAGATAGAGCGAAAATAATTTAGGTAAAGGATTGGGAATTTCTAAATCAGACTGAACAAAAATCGCCAGCATTCCCAAGAAAAAGAATAACACTGGCGGATTTAAGATATTAGACAGAATTAAACTGCTATCCATCGGCTTTTTAAAATTTTGTTAATCAATTCTGTTCATTATCCGGCGGTTAGTGACAAGTAAGCAATTACTTCAGTGTGAACAATCAACATATTCCCCACAACGAACAGGTTGATTGTTCACTGTGGGGGAAAGAAATGGTTGAGGATGCGGCTAGAAACATTACTTAGACTACTTAGCTGGGCGATAAATTACCTTCTCGGCTACACGTTTCTTGGCTTTTTGGTCTACGCCGATGACCCTGACGTAGGACTTCTGTCGATCGCGAACGATCGATTCTAATGACCGCACGACTTCGGCTGCGTTGCTACCAGAGACTTGACTGCCAGTTTCCCAAGCGTTGCTCTTTTGACGACGCTCGTCGGCAAATTCGGTGAAGATTGCACAACCTTGGGCGACTAAACGAGAGATTGTCTCGATCGCATCAAGAGTTAGAACCGAACTGGTGGTGTTGGTTTGGGTGCTCTTGGCTCCAGTGCTAAAACTGCTACTACCAGTGCTAGAGCTACTATTGGAAGTAGCATTGCTGCTGTTTGAGCGAACATCTTGACCTGGACGATGGACTATTTGCTCGGATACCCGACGTTTGGCGTGGGGATCTACACCGATCGCTCGCACATAGTCATTAGGATTGTTAGCAATACAGTCAGAAATTGCGGCTAAAACGGCACTTTCTGTTTGGGATTCGAGGGCGTAGCTAGTCCAGGAGCTAGTTTGGAAGCGACGTTTGTCAGCACGTTCGATCGCAATTTTACAGCCTTGGTTGATGAGTTGGCGCACGATCGTGGTTAGATCGGCACTTGCACTATTTGAGCTAGCAATAGAGCTGACAGCATGACTGGAACTGGGTTGACTCAAAGAAGTAACACTACGAACTTCGGATTGTCCAGGGCGATCTGTGGGGCGTTGAATGATGGTTTCGAGCACCCGCCGCTTGGCATTCGTATCGATACCGATCAAGCGCACGTATTCACCGCTGTGGTCTTGTAAGCAACTTTCGAGGTGATCTAATAATTCACCTTCATTGTTGGTATTAAAAGACGCACAGCTAGTCCAAGAACTGGTCTGAAAGCGACGTTTATTGGCATGTTCGGTGCCAACTTGGTATCCTTGTGCCAGCAAGCTCCGGACGCTGCTAACGACATCTGGGTGCAGACTGGAATTGTGGATATTTTTTTGTTTAAGTGGCAGATCGAGAGTGGTGGGGCCAACTACAGATGAAGCCGCTGCATTAGCACTTTGGATATCTGCGACACACACGACATCATCAACACAATGATAACCAGAACGTAATGAATCGTTGATACTAATGATATGAGCAGCGAATTTCTTATCGTCAGGCTGGACTTCAGATAGGCGATCTGCCTGCTGCTGACTGGTAATGATGGCACCCGATGGCACATATTTACCAGGTGGAATTTTGACATCCTGAATCAGGGCGTGCATCATCACCACACAACCATGACCGACGGTGGCGTTAAATACAGTGGAACGAAAGCCGATAAAGCAGTCGTTGCCTACATATGCAGGGCCGTGAATCAGTGCCATGTGGGTAATCGAGCTATTATTCCCGATCCAGACGGAGTAAGGCGTACCATCATCGCCAGTCACTCGCCCTTGTTCTAGTCCATGGATGACTGCGCCATCTTGAATATTAGTATTCGATCCGATCGAAAAAGGATTGCCTTCATCGGCGCGAATCGAAATACCAGGTGCAATCATCACGTTCTCGCCAATTCGCACATCGCCGATGATGTTGGAAAAAGCGTGAACGTATGCGGTATTGTGAATCTTTGGCTCTGCCAAGTTCTGCGACCACGGTGTGGGCGGGGCGGCGGTAGCATTACTCCGAACTACTGTCATTATCTAAATCTTCCTTGATATAAATTACATTGCGACTACCCAGCATCTTGTTTGTTGTAGCGCGATGCCCAGCTTTAGGGGTCGATAAAGCATTAAGATCCTAAGAACCCTAGCATCAACAATACAGTTTAGCTGTTCAGTTTGGCAATATAATATACAATTATTCTTTTCAATTCTGATTATAAGCTGGGCTAATGTTCGGGATCTGTTCTCAATCCCCAATCAGTTCTGTAGATTTTTCAAGATGCAACCAGTTATCCCTTTAGATTTTACAATTGAGACCGCACGATGCTTGCTGCGTTGCCCCTCTGCTGCAGATATTCCCGATATTTTTTCCGCGACGCGGTTTGCTGGTTTTAATAATGGAATGCAATGGGAGCCACCTGCGACAATTGAGGAATTAGATGAGCCACTGAGAGAGAATCTGCTGGAGTGGGAATCAGGGAAAACGTTTTGTTTGACGATCGCCGATCCAGTTTCAGATTGTCTGATTGGTAGAATTGGGATTCGGAGAACCAATCGTGTAGATGTTTGGAATCTAGGATTTTGGACGCATCCAGAGCATCAAGGACAAGGTTATATGACAGAAGCAGCGATAGCGGTGATTGAATTTGGATTTGAGCGGCTAGGTGCAACTAGAATTGAAGCGAGTTACGCGCTGTGGAATAAAGCGAGTCAGCGAACGCTCGAAAAAGTTGGGATGAGATTAGTTAGATACATTCCCCACGCATTTCAAAAAAGGGGGCGATGGATTGAGGCAAATAAAATGGAAATTACTAAGCAAGAATGGTTCAAACATGAAGATTGATTTAATTCTCATCTACAAATCATAGAGTTAAAACTACGTTAATAATAGACGATCGACTATCGTTGGCGTAGCCTCTCCATTCCTGCGGAACGCTACGCGAACGGAGAATCGAACCCATCAGAAAAAGATAGGGTAAATATAAGATTTATCTCTATGTTTACTCTATCTTTTCCTGAAGTTTTCATTTATTCTCATACATAGAGCTATAACTAAGTTAAATTATTGATTTATAGACTAAACTCTATGTATAACTTCGTGATTCAAACCGTATGGTTAATCCCCTGTTACCCACTGATTGGGGTACTCTTAGCCAGCCCTTGGTCGCTGGGCTGGTCGGGAGAACTGGGAACTAGACCAGCGGGTTATGTTAATATCCTGATGGCAGGAGTCGCCTTTATTCATGCTCTTTTAGCCTTAGTCATTGGGTGGAATTTACCTACTCAAGAAATTAGCTATGATTGGCTGCATACTAATACTTTAGATATCAATTTCCCGATCGAGATTTCAACCATCACTCTCACTGCGACAGCGGTAGTTACGGGGATTAATCTGATCTCCCAAATCTATGCGGTGGGTTATTTAGAGATGGATTGGGGCTGGGCGCGATTCTTCTCATTGATGAATTGTTTTGGTGCGGGTATTTGCGGATTGGTGTTATCAAATTCCCTATTCTTTAGTTACGTTTTCCTCGAATTACTTACCCTGGCGACTTATTTATTAGTCGGCTTTTGGTATGCTCAACCGCTGGTAATTACTGGTGCTAGAGATGCGTTTTGGACAAAGCGGGTAGGCGATATTATCTTGCTGATGGGGGTAATTGCGATTTATCCAATTACCGGAACCTGGAATTTTACCGAATTAGCAACGTGGGCACAAACGGCTCAAATTGACCCCACAGTAGCGTTGTTATTGGGTTTATCGCTCAGTGCTGGCCCGTTGGGTAAATGCGCTCAGATTCCGTTCCAGCTCTGGCTGGATGAAGCGATGGAAGCACCACTTCCAGCGACAGTATTGCGAAATGCGGTAGTTGTTGGGGCGGGGGCGTTTGTATTGATTAAACTCGCTCCGGTTGTTTCCCTATCTCCGGTGTTATTAAATACGTTGGTAATTTTAGGCGTAACCACAGCGATTAGTTGTTCATTAATCTCGATCGCGCAGATTGATATAAAGCGGGTACTTTCCTACTCTTTGAGTGCTTATATCGGTTTAGTATTTATTGCCGTTGGGACGCAAAATCTAGATTCGGCTCGATTTATTCTATTCAATGAATCCTTTGGGATGGCATTGTTATATATGAGTATCGGCTCGATTATTTGGACGAATATTACTCAAGATTTAACTCAGTTAGGCGGCTTATTTTCCCGCCGTCCATTTACAGCATTTTCGCTGTTAATTGCGATCGCGTCTTTTATTGCACTACCTCCACTCGGTGGGTTTTGGGGATTTCTTCAATTAGTTGAAGGTTTGTGGACAGAACAACCGTGGTTAGTGGGTGTAATTTTAATTGTTAATACTCTGACTGCTTTTAGTTTAACTAGATTATTTTGCAAAATCTTTTTAGGTAAAATTAAACCGATGACCGAGCGGACATACGAACCTTTTTGGTTGATTACTCTACCAGTAGTTGCTACAGCTATTTTTGTCTGTCATTTACCAATTATTTTACGAGATCTCGGCATGGTGAGAGGATGGGGTGAAGTAAATGGGATGTTTGCTACTTTATTAATTTGGTCGAGTATTTCTGGTATCGCTAGTAGCGGATTAATCTATGCGATCGATGCCGTGCCAAAGCCTGTCAGATTACCATTACCAGCCGTCCAAAAATTCTTTGCGAATGATTTGTATGTGCAGCAGTTTTATCAATTGACGATCGTCTTATTGGTGGCGACTAGTGCGCGAGTAATTAATTGGTTCGATCGATATGTTGTCGATGGTTTTGTGAATCTCGTTGGGTTTGGCACGCTATTTAGTGGACAGGCTCTTAAATACAGTACATCCGGTCAATCTCAACTTTATATTTTGCTAGGGTTCTCTGGAATTGTATTGCTTAGTTTATTGTTAGGTTTATTAGTCTAATTTAGGATTTAAAATTATGAAAGGAAAAGTCATTAATTATATTTCTCGTCGCAATTTATTTAAGTTCGGTGCTACCGCTGTCGGGACTGGTTTAGTTACGAGTAAACTAGGCATAGACTTATTAGATGCTCAATCTGTGGAAGCTAAACAAAATCTCACCCCCGATAATGCGATCGAGCAATTAATGCAGGGAAATAAACGCTTTGCTACCCAGAAAACTAAACAACCTAATCGCGGTTCCTTTCGATTAAGAGAAGTTGCTAAAGGTCAAAATCCTTTCGCTGCAATTCTAGGTTGTGCCGATTCTCGCGTTCCTGCCGAGATCGTTTTCGACCAAGGATTAGGTGATTTATTCGTAGTCAGAGTCGCAGGTAATGTAGCTACTCCAGAAGAGATTGGCAGCTTAGAATTTGGAACTCTCGTATTGGGTTCTAAAGCGATTTTAGTGTTAGGACATAGCTCCTGCGGTGCTGTAAAAGCCACAATTGAATGTAAACCAGTTCCTGGTAAAATCGGCAGTATTCTAGAGCAGATTAAGCCAGCCTTAGCAGCTAGCAAAGGTGAATCAGGAGATCCACTCAAAAATGTGACGATAGCTAATATTAAGACTCAGATCGCTGTACTCAAAACTTCGCCAGTAATTTCCGAGTTAATTACGGCTGGTAAACTCAAAATCATCGGTGGTTTCTACGATCTAGACACCGGAATTGTCACTCCAGTTGCTTAATTAGCTGCGGCGGGGATTTACCTCCAAGGGGGCTTTTGTCCCCTCCCTTTTAGGCTACCGTGTATACACAAGTTATTTGATTTGCTGCGTAGTCCTGATACCCCACCCTAGCCCTCCCCTTGTAAAGGGGAGGGGACAAAAGCCTCCCTTTATTAAGGGGGGTTGGGGGGTAAAGATCTCCGCAGCACTCCAACAAATTAACAACGAGTAACTGCAATTTTAAATTAGTATTTAAGATCGATCGAGAGAAATTTAAACTATGCTAAGTACTATAATTTGGCTACCCGTATTGGGAGCAATATTAATTGGAATCATCCCTGGATTCAGTCGGATGATCGCGTTAGCCATTTCTGGGTTAACATTGGTAATATCGATCGCGATCGCATCCACTTTCAATTATCAAGATCCAGGCTTACAATTTGTCGAAAAGTTTACTTGGATTGAACCATTAGGATTAGACTATCAATTAGGTGTTGATGGATTATCATTACCCCTAGTAATTCTCAACGCGCTGCTAATTTTACTAGCAGTGATTGCGACTAATCCCGAAGTAATGCGCGGGCGATTATTTTATGCGCTGATGTTATTAGTCAGCACCGCAATTACTGGAGCCTTTCTCGCTCAAAACTTACTATTATTCTTCCTCTTCTATGAATTAGAGTTAATTCCACTCTATTTATTAATCGCCATCTGGGGCGGAGAAAAACGCGGTTATGCAGCAACCAAATTCCTGATTTATCAAGCTCTATCGGGGATGATTTTACTCGCTGGATTCTTGAGTTGGGCGTGGTTTACCGAGACTGGTAACTTCAATTATGAATCCCTCGCAGCCACCCATTTACCTGCGAATCTCCAGCTTTTATTCCTCTGTGTGATTCTGCTCGGTTTCGGCATTAAAATGCCCTTAGTTCCCTTCCATACCTGGCTACCCGATGCTTATATTGAAGCTTCTACACCCGTCTCGATGTTGCTCGGTGGAATCGTCTCCAAATTGGGTGCTTATGGCTTAATTCGCTTCGGTTTGGGTTTATTCCCCGATGCGTGGGTAATCGTCGCGCCGTGGCTGACAATTATCGCCGTCGTTACAGCAGTATATGGTAGCTTGATTGCGATCGCGCAAACCGATATCAAGAAAACGATCGCCTATAGTTCCGTCGCTCACTTGAGTTACATCCTCCTCGCCACCGCTGCGGGAACGTCTTTAAGTATTTTAGGCGCAGTCTGTCAAATGGTAGCGCACGGTTTAATCCTCGCCCTCTTATTCAATTTGGTAGGAATTATCGAAGCTAAAACTGGTGCGCGGGAATTGAAGCAGCTCCACGGTTTACTCAATCCCCAACGCGGTTTACCATTCGTTGGCGTGATGCTGATTTTAGCAACGATGGCGAGTGCGGGAATCCCTGGAATGGTAGGTTTCATAGGTGAGTTTCTATCTTTCCAAGGTAGCTACACCGCGTTTCCGGTTGCGACACTAATTTGTTTGGCGAGTACGGGTTTAACCTCAGTTTATTTCATCATCATTATCAATCGGGTTTTGTTTGGGAAGTTAGAACAGAATCATACTTATTTACCAAAGGTTGCTAGTTATGAACGTGTTCCCGCAATTGTTTTGGCGGTGTTAATTATTTGGTTAGGTATTCAACCAAATGTTTTAATTTCTCATAGTCAGATTACTACCGACAATATTGTCGCGATGATGCCGCATTCTGGGGATGAAATTGCGCGGATTGGGGATTAGATTGGTGGCGAAGATCTACCCACCCGCACTATAAATGTGCTGCCTGCGGCACCCCTCCGTTCGCGTAGCGTCTGCCTTCGCAGAGGAGGGGATTTCCACGCCAGAATCTGTAGGGGCGGGTTTATGCTAGAAATCTTTCCGGTGATGACAACGATTATGCAAACCCGCCCTAACCCACCAGCAACATCCAAATCATAACCCACTAGTAACATTCAAATTATATTCCTCATGATGTTGGCAAGAAACATGTATTTGTAAAATCTAACATTTAATCCATTTCAACATTTCTAGTGAGGTTGGGCGGGTTTGAATTAGATTTATATTGCAATCGATATCTATCTCATAAACCCGCCCCTACAGATCTATATATCTTACCTAAACCCAATAAAATTATGACAACAACTAGCACAAAACTTCCACCATCCACCCATCAATTCGCCGACGTAATTCATCGCCTCGAAGCGGGTGGCGCGATGCTTCCAGACACCCCTGAAAACCTGATGCAAATCATCGGTTTATATAAAGCCTACGCTGTACCGATGGACTTTTATTGGCGCAACTTGTTATACATTGCCGAACGAGTTTTTATTAACCCGCTGCCAGTTTTTAAATACTTCTTGCCCCAATCCTATTTAGACTTACCCAACCACTATGCAGGCGATACCGCCGATTTACGCATCCAGCAAAAAGGTGTAGCTTCAGCGCATCCCGAATTACTCGAATTTATGGAAAAAGGGCGCAGTAAGAAAATGCCTAAAATCTTCCATCACTTGCTACACGATCGAATTAACATGGAGTTTGCGGAAGCCTGTATGCAAGCCATGTATTGGCACCGTGGGATGGGTGGGAAGTTCGATCCTTACCTAGATACACCAGAATATAAGGATAATGCCGATCGAGCCATCAAAGCCTATTTTAAGGGCAATCCGGTGATGTTAGGTTTATACAAACTTTTCCCCGATATGTTTGTCGAGCAGGTGCGGCAAATGTCTTATTATTCCAACTTGGGACTATTTTGGGAAGTGATGGCTCCAGTCTTCTTTGAAATGAGCGATCTTTACGATGAGGGTAAAATTGCATCTGTCCCCGATGCGATGAATTTTCTGGTGAATGGGATTTTTGCTATCGCCGGAAGACCAATTTATCACCATGTTTATATTAAGGGAGAAATGTTTGAAATTATCCCTAAATCTGCGGGATTTACTTGGTTATATGAGGCGGCTTTACCCTATGTTGAAGCTGTATTTTATCGCACCGCTCCATTTCGCGGGACTAAATCATATAATGCTCAAGCCGAGCAAGTACCCGCAGAGCAAAAAGACTTCCACTATGGAATTTTATATGCAGATGTAAATCCAGTCGGCAGTGCAGGGATTCCGCCGACTTTATTAATGGATGATATGTATCATTTCTTACCCCAATATTTGGTAGATTATTATCAACAACACTGTCGCGGGAAGGATGATATGTTAATTCAATCGGGTGTGAGTTTTCAGCGATCAATGTACTGCGTGACTTCGGCGGTGATTCAAGCTTTACGCACTGCATTATTATATCCCCTCGACGATGAGAACCCGAAACATCTAGAGGTAAATCGTCAATTCTTTGAATCTCAGATCGACAGATTTAAACGTCCTGAGGCACGGTTAAGCGATATTCAAAATCAGGAATACCGTTAATAATCTGTAGGGGCTGGTTTATGCAATCGATCTCTTTTGCACCAGAAAACTCATTCAAAACTGCCCTCCCCCTCTCGTAAATTAAAAATGCGATATCGATGGAGAAATCACCATAATGGTGGAATGGATTAATAGTTTAATGAGCGGCTTGGGATACTGGGGTATTGGATTACTGATGTTTGCCGAAAATCTGTTTCCACCGATTCCTTCCGAGCTGATTATGCCATTAGCTGGATTTACCGTATCTCAAGGCAAAATGAACTTTGGGCTAGCTGTTTTCGCTGGTACCCTCGGGACAATGGCGGGGACTTATGCTTGGTATTATCTGGGACGATTAGTTAATTATCAAAGATTAGCTGGTTGGACAGATCGCTATGGTAAATGGATTAGAGTATCTGCCAAAGATATCGACAGGGTTAATGATTGGTTCGATAAACATGGTAAAAATGCCGTCTTTTTTGGGCGGATGGTGCCAGGAATTAGAACGCTTATTTCCCTGCCTGCGGGGATGAATAAAATGTCTTTCACCACATTTACCATTTACTCATCTGTAGGTACCTTAATTTGGACAGTATCCTTAACTACGGCGGGATTTTTATTAGGGGAAAACTATGGATCGATCGAGCAATACTTAGCCCCGATTTCTAAGCTAGTTTTATTTGGCTTAATTGGTTTGTGTGGCTATTGGGCATTCAAAAAAACACGTTTAAAGAATTAATTTTAGGATAAATAATATGCCAAATATCGTAGATATCGCTGTGGGTAATGGTAACTTCACCACCCTAGTTGCTGCCGTCCAAGCAGCCGGATTAGTCGATGCATTAAAATCACCTGGGCCATTTACAGTATTTGCCCCCGTCGATGCCGCCTTTGCAGCATTACCACCTGGAACAGTTCAAACATTAGTCCAAAATCCACCGCAATTAGCTCGAATTCTCAAATTTCATGTGGTATCTGGTAAATTCACTCAAGCAGATTTAGCCAAACTTGGCACGGTAGAATCTCTCGAAGGTTCGCCAATTCCAATTAATTGCACCGATGCTTTCGAGGTCAAAAATTCTACCGTAATTATCCCAGATATTGAGGCTGATAATGGGATAATTCATGTGATCGATCGAGTAATATTAATGGGATAAGTACCGCAAGATTCCCGACTTCTCCGAGAAGTCGGGGATCTGCCCTAACTAGCGATATATAATTATAAAGATAGCCTACGATCGACAAGCTAAAAGCTCCTTGTAAAATACTTTAAATGCGTCAATCCACCCTACATCAACTTAAAGTATTTGAAACTGTAGCGAGACTAACTAGTATCACTCGTGCAGCAGAGGAGTTGTCGTTGACACAGCCAACTGTCTCAATGCAGATCAAGCAGCTTACCCAGAATATTGGGGTACCGCTGTTTGAACAAATTGGTAAAAAGTTATATTTAACCGCATCAGGGCAAGAATTATTTGTTACCTGCCAAGATATCTTTGATCGATTGTCTCGATTCGAGATGAAGATTGCTGATTTTCAGGGATTGAAGCAAGGAAAATTAAAGCTATCAACAATTACCACGACTAAATACTTTATTCCTCGCGCTCTTGCCCCATTTTGCCAATTGTATCCAGGTGTAGATATTGCCCTAGAAATTACCAATCATGAACGAGTTTTAGAACGGCTGAGTGAAAATCTTGACGATCTATATATTATTAGTAAAGTACCCGAACGCTTGGATGTTGCCTTACATCCATTTCTCGAAAATCCGCTCGTAGTGGTTGCACCTAAAAATCATCCCCTCGCTGGCGAAAAGAATATTCCAATCTCCAAATTGCAGAATGAAGCATTTATTATGCGAGAGCGAGGTTCTGGTACTCGTGATGCCGTAGAACAACTACTTGCTAAGTATAATGTATCTGTCAAAGTGCGGTTAGAATTGGGCGGAAATGAGGCAATTAAACAAGCAATTGGAGTAGGATTTGGGATTTCAGTACTATCCCAACATACCGTTACTCCAGATTCGATGTCAGGATTGACAATTTTGGATGTCGAACATTTTCCAATTGAGCGTCATTGGTATATTGTCTATCCAGCCGATAAACAATTGTCTATTCTGGCGAGTACATTCTTTGATTTCCTTCAACAGGAATCACATGCAATCGCTAGTAAGATGCGTGGAGAAATTAGTTAACCCGATCGCTAATCAATGATTTTTACTATTAGCTAGACGAATAATTAAATAGCTAATTGAGAGAGAAAATACAGCAACAGCTAGAGCAATTAGATCGTTACTATCTTTTTTCTCTAAATCTAGGATAATGATTTTTCGAGAGACAGCAATGAGTGAAGTAACTAATACTAGCTCTACTTGAACAACATGTTTCTTGAGGTATGCGGTAATATTTTCTAGAATTTCTAAGGCGATTAAAACATTTAGGAATAATCCAAATAGTTGAAACAGTTCGCGATTAAAATAAGCATCATTATGTCGCTCAAAGGTTGAGATGAGTGTTTCGACTAAGGAATAGCCGAGATGAAAAATAGCTGTAATAGTAACTAAAATCATCCCGATCGATAGGATCTTAGATACCCAGCCTTCGATAACTTCTAATCCATGTAGAAATTTATCATCATCAGATATGAGCGATTTTAAGATTCTAAAAATTCGCATAATTGTTCGGCAGCTTAAATAATTAATAATTAACTATCAACTATTAATATTAACAGTTAATAGTGACAACAATTAATCATTTGATCGCAACTTATCGAGTCCATCGAGAATCAATTCGAGATCGAAATCGAAGTCATATAGATGTTGCTATCTTTCTTTTCTAAATCTAAGATAATAATATGCTACTACGATGGAGGCTGACAGACATGAAAGCGATCGTTCAGACTGAATATGGTTCACCAGATGTATTGAGCCTGCAAGAAGTTGACAAGCCCGTAGTCACAGCTAATGGCGTGCTGGTAAAAGTTCGCGCCGCCTCCGTCAATGCTGGCGACTGGCATCTGATGCGCGGCGAGCCATTCCTCAGCCGCCTGATGTTCGGGGGTATCCTCAAGCCCAAAGTTAAGACTCTCGGCATGGATGTCGCTGGCTGTGTGGAAGCTGTGGGCAAAGATGTGACACAGTTTCAGGTGGGAGATGAAGTGTTTGGCGATCTGTCGGAATGTGGATTCGGTACGTTTGCAGAGTATGTCTGTACAACCGAAGCGGCATTGGTACTCAAGCCTGCCAATATATCCTTCGAGCAAGCTGCAACCGTTCCTTGTGCTGCCCTGACAGCTCTTCAGGGGTTGCGAGATTGCAGGCAGATTCAAGCTGTTAATCAATGGTGCATCGGGCGGTGTCGGGTCATTTGCGGTGCAGATTGCCAAGGCGTTTGGGGCGGAAGTGACGGCGGTATGCAGCACAAATAAAATGGAAATGATGAAAACGCTCGGCGCAGACCAGATCATCGACTACACTCAAACAGATGTCACCAAAAATGGGCAGCAGTATGACCTAATTCTCGATGCAGCCGCCTATCGATCGGTTTTCGACTATCAACCAATATTGAAGACTAATGGCACCTACGTTCTCGTCGGCGGTTCGATCTCGCGCCTATTCCAGGTGTTGTTGTTCGGCTCGGTGATTTCGAGAATTATGCGCCGGAAACTGAAGTGTTTGATGGTTAAACCAGATCGATCAGATCTAGTTATTTTGAAAGATATGATTGAAGCTGGAAAAATCGTACCGTTTATAGATCGAACTTATCATCTGAGCGAAGTACCGATGGCAATTGGCCAGCTCGAACAGCGACAAGTGCGGGGGAAAATTGCGATTAGTTTGAATTCAACTAGATTCAGCAGTTGAAACCGCTGCTTGTGCTGCAAAACCCGCCTGCGCGGGTTAGAAATCCTCATTAGTAGATCGAAGATTCAAGTTGGCTCGATCGATCCATCCTGGCAACTCTTGAACATAAATAACCGATCGATCTCCTTCTACTGTGGCGATAAGTTGATAGCCAGCGTTAGTTGAGTTGTCGTAGAGATCTAATCTATCCACAATTTTGGCGGCTTTGCTGAGGTTGGCAAGGCTACGTTCATAACGGCGCAGGATGTCTGATATCGGTACATCATGACCGCCTAATTTAACTCGACTACGAACCCGTTGAATGTTGGTAGTAGGATTGTTGATGCAAATGTAAGTTAGTCTGACAAACCATCCTAATGATTTTACTTCCCACATGAGGTTAACATAACTATTGCCCGCAAGGGTAGTTTCTACGATGAAGCTACGATCAAATTGAACGTATTCTTTTGCTCGATCAATCGCTTGTCTTCCCGCAGCTAAAGCCGCAGATCCTGGATTTTCAGGCGCAATTTCACGAGCGATGGCATCAGGGTCTATAGAACCCATTTGGGATCTTTTTAGAAGGAGCTAAAATGAGAAATAAATGGTGTATGCAAGCAGCTTGACAGACAGAGAGTGGGAAATCATCGAACCATTGCTACCACAAAAGAAGAAGACTAAACCACCGAAATGGA